>NZ_JBSHJY010000050.1:0-21986 GCF_053619715.1 Agromyces sp. NPDC055520
GCGGTCGAGGCGGCGGCCGGGTTCGCGCCGGGCGATGCCCGGCTGCCCGAACTCGATGCTGCACTGGCGGGGGTGATCGGGTCGGTCACGACGGCGCGGTTCCGGCAGCGTGCCCGCACGATCTCGGCCCGTCTGGAACGCGATCACGTCCAGGCCGCGCACGCCCGTGCGGTCACCGAACGCCGGGTGAGCATCGTCCACGTCGACGACGGCATGTCCTGGGTCAACCTGTACACCACCCAGATCGAGGCGGCGAAGATCGGTGCTCGTCTGGATGCGACCGCTCGCCGCGACGCCGGCGTCCCGGGTGAGACGCGCAGCATGGACCAGCTCCGCGCCGATACCGCGGCCGCGTGGTTGACCGGGGCCGGCACCCCGACCGCGGCCCGCACCGAGATCATCGTCACCATCCCACTGCTGAACCTCACCCGCACCCCCGGCAATTCCGGCACGGGATCTGGAGCGGGCATGAGCACGGGTGCAAGCACGGGTGCGAGCACGAGTGCGGGCGCGGGTGCGGGCGCGGGAGAAAGCGCGAGTTCAGGCGCGACAGGCCTCGGTGGTGAGCTGGCGATGCTCGACGGCGTCGGGCCGATCGATGACGCGACCGCCCGGCAACTCTTCGCCGACGCCCCCTCGTTCCGGCGCCTGGCCGTCGACCCGGTCACCGCCGCCCCGCTCGTGTTGGACCGCACGACGTATCGGCCGTCCCGGGCGCAACGTCTCTGGCTCGCCCTGACCCACGGCCGATGCTCCCGACCCGGCTGCAACCGGCTCTCGATCACCGCCGACCTCGACCACGACCACGCCTGGGCACACAACGGCCCGACGAACCCCGACAACCTCTGCCCCCTCTGCCGAGGCGACCACACCCTCAAACACGCCACCCGATACACCCAGACCAAGAACCCCGACCACAGCGTCACCTGGGCAAGCCCCACCGGCCGCACCTACACCGACCCACCACCCTTCTGACGACGCCGTCGTCGTCGGGTGGAAACGCGAACGGCCCCGACGAGCAGAAAGCTCGACGGGACCGTTCGCACAGGCCGTTCGCACAGGCCGTTGCTGAGACAGGCCGTTCAGCGTGTTCGGCTCAGGGCGGCTCAGCCCTGAGCGCGGCGGTTGCCGCGCGAGTTGCCCGACGGCGAGACGAGGCTGCCGACGCGCAGGGGAGCCTTGCCGCCCGAGCGAGTGGATGCCCCGCGCTGCGCGCCCGTGGTCTGCGCGCCGCGGCCCTGGCCACCGCCCTGCTTCGGGGCGTTCGCACGCGCCTCGGCGGGTCGACCCGAGCGGTCGCGACGGGGTGCGCCTGCGACATCCGACTGGCCGCTGCGGCCGGCGCCGGCGCTGGTGCCGCCGGCGTTGCCGCCGCGACCGCGACCACGGCCCTGGCCGCCTCCGTTGCCGACTGCAGCACCGCCGGCTCCGGAACCGCCGCGCTCGTCGCGAGCGGCGCGCTTGCGCTGGGCGTTGGCGCCCTGCGATCGACCGCCGCCGCCGCCGCCCTGCTGCGTCACCGCGGCGCGAGGCGCCGGCTTCACGTACGGTGCGACGTCGCCGACGAGCGTGGTCACGACCGGCGAGGTCGCGGTGACCTGCTGCGGCGTGACGGTGATCGCGGCCTTGCGGAGCAGGGTCTTCAGGTCTTGCCGCTGCGCGGGAAGGCTGATGGTGACGACGTCGCCCTCGCTGCCGGCGCGAGCCGTGCGGCCCGAGCGGTGCAGGTACGCCTTGTGCTCCATGGGCGGGTCGACGTGGATCACGAGCTCGATGTCGTCGACGTGCACACCGCGCGCCGCGACATCCGTTGCCACCATGACCTTCGCCGAGCCGTCGCTGAACGCGGCGAGGTTGCGGTCGCGCTGCGGCTGCGAGAGGTTGCCGTGCAGGTCGACCGCGGGGATGCCCTGCTCGGTGAGCTTCTTCGCGAGCTTCTTGGCGTGGTGCTTCGTGCGCATGAAGAGGATGCGGCGGCCGGTGCCGCTCGCGAGGGTCTTCACGAGATCGTTCTTCGCGTCGACGTCGGCGACCTCGAAGACGTGGTGGGTCATCGCGGCGACGTGCGAGGTGGCCTCGTCGACCGAGTGCAGCACCTCGTTGTGGAGGAAGCGCTTGACGAGCTTGTCGACGCCGTTGTCGAGCGTCGCCGAGAAGAGCAGGCGCTGGCCGTCGGCAGGGGTCTTGTCCATGATGCGCGTGACGACGGGCAGGAACCCGAGGTCGGCCATGTGGTCGGCCTCGTCGAGCACGGTGATCTCGATCGCGTCGAGCGTCACGAAGCCCTGCTTCATGAGGTCTTCGAGACGGCCGGGGCAGGCGACGACGATGTCGACGCCGGCGCGCAGCGCGTCGACCTGGCGCTTCTGGTTGATGCCGCCGAAGATCGTCGTGGTCTTCATGTCGTAGGCGGCGGCGAGCGGTGCGAGCACGGCGTCGATCTGGGTCGCGAGCTCGCGGGTCGGGGCGAGCACGAGCGCGAGGGGGCGGCCCGGGCGGCGACGGCCACCGGCGAGCGAGGTGCCGAGGCGCGCCACCATGGGCAGCGCGAAGGCGATGGTCTTGCCCGAGCCGGTCTTGCCGCGGCCGAGCACGTCGCGTCCGGCGAGCGTGTCGGGCAGCGTGTCGACCTGGATCGGGAACGCGGTGGTCTTGCCGTCGGCCGCGAGTACGGAGACGAGTGGTGCGGGCACGCCGAGCGTGCTGAAGGTGATGTCGGTCATTGGTGCCTTTCAGGGCAGAGCACACCGAAGGATCGAGCTCCGCGAAGCGGAGAGTTGTCGACCCGGCGGTGGGTATTGGCGAAGGCGCCGGTCGGCGCATCCGTTCGCCGTATGAGAGTCAACGGGTCACCGCGCGATTTGAAGAGGTACAGCGCACAGTGCCCGGAAAGCGTTTCTACGACGCAGGCGGCGCTGTGTCGCGCGCACCAAGAGACAGTCTAGCGGATGCCTCGCTGTGCGTGTCCTGAGCCGGCCCGGGCGAGCCCGTGCCCGGCGCAGAACACCGAGCGTGAAGCGCGAACGCCTAGACTCCCGCACATGCCCGATGGACTCTGGTGGTTGCCCTCCCTCCTCGTCTTCGCCGCCGCCGCCGCAGTGCTCGTCGGTGCGGTCGCGGCGCTGCGCCGGGCCGGCGCCAGGCGCGAGCGCACCGCACTCGCCGACGGCGCGGCCGTGGAGGTGCGGGCGAAGGGGCTCATCGTGCAGGCCGACAACACCGTGCGCGACGCCGAGCGCGAACTCGCGTACGCAGAGGCGCAGTTCGGCGCCGACTCGACCCAGGCGCGGGCGTTGCGCCGCGCCCTCGATTCGGCGCGCGGGTGGATGCGGGAGGCGTTCATCCTGCAGCAGCGACTCGACGACGCCGAAGCCGACACTGCCGCCGAGCGACGTACCTGGAGCGCGCGCATCGAGGGGCTGTGCACCTCTGCGATCGGCACGATCGACGACGCCGAGGCCGGGCTCGCCGCGCGGCGGCGCACCGAACGCGGCGCCCATGACGAGCTGCCCGCCCTGCGCGAGGAGGCCGCGCGGCTCGCCCGGCGCCGGGTCGAGGCCACGGCGATGCTCAGCCGGCTCGCCACGCGGTTCGCCGCCTCGGCACTCGAGTCGGCGCGCGGTGCGGCGACCCGCGTCGACACCGCGCTCGCCGATGCCGTCGCCGCGCTCGACGATGCCGAAGCGCGACTCGGCCGCTCCGAGCCGACCGCCGAACTGCTGGCCGCCGCGAGCGGGCGGCTCGATCGCGCCGCCCGTGAGCTCGACCAGATCGACGCGGTCGAGCTGTCGCTCGCCGCCGCTCAGAAGGAGGCGTCGGACGAGGCCGCCGCGCTCGACCGCGAACTCGTGGCTGCCCGGCGAGAGCGCGATGCACAGGAGGACCCGGATGCCGCGGCGGCGATCGGCGCCGAGATCGGCTCGGGCTCGGCGGCGATGGCGGGCCGCGCCGAGCTCGCCGGGGATCCCGTCGCAGACCGTGACCGGCTGCGGGCCGCTCGCGACCGCCTCGAGGTCGCGCGCGCCGCTGCGCGCAACGCACAGGGCCGACTCGACGGGGCACGGGGTGCGCTCGGCGGTGCGATGGCGATCGCCGAGAGCCAGTTGCGCGTCGCTCGCGCGGCGATCGAACGCGGCGGCCACGGGGTCGGGGTCGACGCCCGCACCCGCCTCGCCGAGGCCGAGCGCCAACTCGTGATCGCCCGGCAGGAGCCCGACCCCGTGGCCGCGCTCGACGCCGCACGCCGGGCGACGTCGCGGGCGAGCGACGCCGAGGCGCTCGCGCTCTACCGTGGCCGCTGACAGGGCTGCGGCCGCCCGCTACGCTGCTGCGGTGAATGAATCGAGCGCGGCGTTCGGCCAGACGAAGTACCAGGTGCGGCTCGACTGGGGCCGTCGCGGCGCAGCGCGCATCTCGGCCGGCGTCGACATCGTGGTCTGGGTCGACGTGCTGCCGGATGCCGCGTGGTCGCCCTCGCCGGCCGAGCTCGTCGGTCTCGCACCGGCCTCGGCGGCCGTGCTCGAGGGCGGGCTCGTCGACGCCACGGCGACGGCCGGGTGGATCCTCGCCGAACAGGAGCGACTCGGGCGGCGGGCGTACCTCGCGGTCGTCGCCGCCGGCGATGCCGACGGAGGGTTCACGGTCGACGACCTGCTCGGCGCGGGCGCCGTCATCGACGCGCTCACCGCACTCGGCATCGACGACACCTCGCCCGAGGCGGCCGTCGCGTCATCGGCGTTCGGGGGCTTGCGCCGGGCGGTGCGGCACCTGACCTCTGCGTCGACGTCGGGTCGCGCGGCGGTGGCCGCCGGCATGAGCGCCGACACCGTGCACGAGGCCGCCTCGCTCGATGCGCGCGGCGATGCGCGCGTGCTTCGAGGCGGCTCGGGTGCCGAGGCATCCATCGACTGATCGCACGTGAGCGCCGCGCTCAGGCGGCGCAGTGCTCAGGCCGCGCAGTGCTCAGGCCGCGACGCGCCCGGCCTTGCGTGCGCGGTGCGCGCGCACCTTCGCACGGTTGCCGCAGCGCTGCATCGAGCACCAGCGGCGGCTCGCCGCCCGCGAGGTGTCGAGGTAGACGACATCGCAGTCGCCGCCCGAGCAGCAGCGGATGCGTCCGGCGTTCGGCTGGCCGAAGAGGTCGACCGCGTCGCGGGCGATCGTCGAGAGCGCTTGCGCCACGGTCTGCACCGAGCGGCCGGCCTGGCGGGTGCCGCCCGCGAGCGACGGCGGGATGTCGGGGGTCGCCGCGTAGAGGTTCACGAGGTCGACGTCGGCGGCGCGCAGTGCCTCGCCCCGGCTCGCGGCCACCGCCATGCGGCTGATCGCATCGCGCAGCGCGACTGCGTCGAAGAGGTCGCGTGAGCGGGCGGCGCCGACCGCGACGGGGAACCGGTCGCCCAGCCAGCGGGTGAGGTCGTCGGGGGCGTGCAGCAATTCGTCGCCGCGCAGTGCGCCGATCTGACCGGTGTAGGCGAAATCGAGCGCGAACGAACCCGAGTCGAACCACCAGCGAACACCCTCGCCGGTGGTGAACCATTGCCCGACGGCGATCGAGACGGTTGAGACGGGCACGCCACCAATCTAGCCGGTGACGGCGGGGCCGGCAGCGCCGTTCGCTCAGCCGGCGGCGGCGCTCGCGGCCTGGCGGCGCACCGCTGGAGTGATCTCGCGGCGCCGCCACACGATGAGGTTGGCGCTGTCGAACCCGCGTCGGCAGAGCCCGCAGCTCAGCTGGCGCTGCGGCTCGCGATACCGGAAGTGCTCGTGGCCGGCCGGGCAGCGCCCGATCCATGGCGCGAGCTCGTGCGCCACCTCGCCGTCGTGGGTGCGCCGCCCGACGTAGCCGAGCCCCGCGGCGATCGAGGCCCACTTCGGCCCGTGCCCGGCACGCGGCCCCGCGAGGGCGTGCGCGACCTCGTGCAACAGGATCTGGTGGATCTCGTCGTCGTCGTAGCGGGCGGCGAGGTAGCGCGAGACCGAGATGCGCCTGTCGGTGTAGTTGCAGAGGCCCGCGCGCTTCTTCGCATTGTCGAACGCGAAACTCCAGGTGGCGGCGTCGAGATGCAGCACGATGAGGGCCTCGGCCCACCGTCTCACCCGCTCGAGATCCGCCATGAAAGAGACAATAGCGCCGACGACCGACGCGGGCGAGGAGGCGCCGACCCCCGATCGGGTGTCGGTTTCCGCGGTCAGCCCGCCGCCGGTGCGAGCGGAACGCGGTACAGCCGGTCGTCGCCCTCGCGAGGCGAGCCCCGCCCGTCGGTGTTGTTCGTGATGAGCCCCAGCGAGCCGTCGGGGGCCGCCGCGACATCGCGGATGCGGCCGAGTTCGCCGGCGAACCACGGCGTCGCCGTGAGGGCACCGTCGCCGGTGCCGCCGGTGCCGCCGGCGTCGCCGGTCGCCGGCGCGATCGCCCACACCCGCTCACCGCGCAGCGCGGCGAGGAACAGCGTGTCGCCGATCACCGCGAGCCCGCTCGGGCTCGCCTCCGACGTCGACCACTGCATGACGGGGTCGACGAAGCGCGGGTCCCCGGCGACGCCCTCGACGATCGGCCAGCCGTAGTTCGCGCCGCGTGAGATGCGGTTCAGCTCGTCCCACGTGTTCTGCCCGAACTCGGCCGCCCAGAGCTCGCCGTCGGCATCCCACGCGATGCCCTGCGGGTTGCGGTGGCCGAGCGACCACACGGCGTTGCCGAAGGGGTTGCCGGGGGCGGGGGCGCCGTCCGGCGTCACCCGGAGGATCTTCCCCGAGAGGGAGGAAGGGTCCTGCGCGGCGTTCCGATCGCCGGCGTCGCCGCTCGTGACGTAGAGCAGGCCGTCGGGTCCGAAGGCGATGCGGCCGCCGTTGTGGTTCGCGCCGCCGCGCGGAATTCCCGTGAGCACGGGCTCGGCCGGGCCGAGCGAGAGCGAGCCGGGGTCGCCGGTGAGGGGCATCCGCACGACCCGGTTGTCGGATTCGGCGGTGTGGTACGCGTAGACCCGATCGGGCCGTGCGCCGTCGCCCGGCAGGAAGGCGAGCCCGAGCAGCCCGCCCTCGCCGCCGGCCGACACGCCGGGCACGGCCGCCGCCACCCGGAGGCCGCCGTCGGGCAGCACCTCGACGACGTCGCCGCGATCGCGCTCGCTGACGAGCACGCCCCCGTTCGGCAGCACGAGGATCGACCACGGCGCGCCCAACTCCTCGGCGATCGCCTCGGGCGAGCCCGACGGTTGCAGCACGGGCGGCGGCGGCACGGGGGTGGCGGGCGGCGCCGTCGAGGGGCCGGCAGAGCTCGGCAGCGGCGTCGGGGTCGGCAGCGGGGGAGTCGGTGCGCAGCCCGAGAGCGCGGCGAGCGACACCGAGAGCACGAGGGGCATCGAGAGCAGCGCAGCGGATGCCGCGCGCCCGACGATCCGCGATCGGTGCCGTCGTGGTGCGCCTCCGCCTCCGCCCGCGTGGGGCATCCGATTGCGCGGCATCCGTCCTCCTCTCCCCAGTGTGCTCCGGTTCCGGGCCACAATGGGAGCATGCCCGCCGAGTTCGACCTCATCGATCTGAAGAGCATCGACCTGAACGCCGACCTCGGCGAGTCGTTCGGGGCGTGGCGGCTCGGCGACGATCAGGCGCTGTTCGCCCTCGTCTCGAGCGCGAACGTCGCGTGCGGGTTCCACGCGGGCGATCCCGTGACGATGCTCGCGAGCGCTCGCCTCGCGGCGCGGCACGGCGTCGCGCTCGGCGCGCACCCGGGCTACCGCGACCTCGCGGGGTTCGGGCGCCGCGCCCTCGACACGGCTCCCGCCGAGATCGCCGCCGAGCTCCTCGCCCAGCTCGGCGCCCTCGACGGCATCGCCCGCGCCGCCGGCACCCGGGTGCGCTACGTCAAGGCGCACGGAGCGCTCTACCACCGGCTCGCGGCCGACGAATCGGCCGCTCACGCCTTCGTCGAGGCGGTCGCCGCCTTCGACCCCGCGCTGACCGTGCTCGGCCAGCCGCTCGGCGCGATCGCACGGGCGGCGGATGCCGCGGGGCTCCGCTACGCCCGCGAGGCCTTCGTCGACCGGGGGTACACGGCCGACGGCTCGCTCGTGCCCCGCGGGGAGCCGGGTGCGGTGGTCGACGATCCCGCCGCGGCATCCGACCGGGCCCTTGAAATCGCCGAGACCGGCGGCATCGCCGCCGACGACGGCAGCCGTGTCGAACTCGCCGCCGACTCGCTCTGCCTGCACGGCGACACCACCGGCGCCGTCGCGATCGCCCGCGCAGTGCGCGCCGCGCTCGAACGCGCCGACTACACGATCGAGTCGTTCGCATGAGCCTGCGTCTGCTGCCGAGCGGCGAGTCCGCCCTGCTCGTCGAGTGCGACAGCCTCGACGAGGTGCTCGCGCTGCACGACGCGCTCGCCGCCGACCCGCCGGCGGGCGTCGTCGAGCTCGTGCCCGCGGCGCGCACGATCCTCGTCGCGGTCGACCCCGGGCGACTGCCGCTCGAATCCGCTGCGACATGGGTGCGCCGCACGCCGATCGAGGCCGGCACTCGCAAGCCGCACCATGTCGCCGACGACGTGACCATCCCGGTCGTCTACGACGGCGACGACCTCACCGCGACGGCCGCCCTGCTCGCCGTCTCGCCCGAAGCGCTCGTGGCCCGCCACACCGCCGCCGAATGGCGGGTCGCCTTCATCGGCTTCGCCCCCGGATTCGGTTACCTCGTAAGCGACGACTGGCCGTTCGAGGTGCCGCGACTGGGCGCACCGCGCACGCGCGTTCCGGCGGGCGCCGTCGCGCTCGCCGGGGTGTTCGGCGGCGTCTACCCCCGGCCGAGTCCCGGCGGCTGGCGGCTCATCGGCCGCACCGACGCGACCGTGTGGGACCCGAGTTCCGAGCAGCCGGCGCTGCTCGCCCCGGGCCGGCGCATCCGCTTCGAGGCGGTCGAGGTCTCATGACCCGCCTGCACGTCGATCAGCCGGGCGCCCTCGCACTCGTGCAGGACCTCGGGCGCCCGGGCCTCGCCGGCCTCGGGGTCGCGGCTTCCGGCGCGCTCGACCGCGGCGCGCTCTCGCTCGCGAACCGGCTCGTCGGCAATCCCGACGGGGCGGCGGCGCTCGAGGTGCTCGTCGGCGGCTTCCGCGCCCGATTCGAGGGCGGGGCCTGGTTCGCCGTCACCGGCGCCTGGGGGAGCCTCCGACTCGACGGTCGTGCGATCGAGCCCTACACGGCGGTCCGCGCCGCCGACGGCGCGGTGCTCGAGATCGGCACGGCCGAACGCGGCATCCGCTACCTGCTCGCGGTGCGCGGCGGCATCGACGTGCCCGCCGTGCTCGGCTCGCGCTCGCGCGACACCCTCGCCGCGCTCGGCCCCGACCCAGTCGGCCCCGGCGACGTGCTCGCGATCGGCGCCGAGCCCGCGGCATCCGTGCCCGTCGTCGACCAGGAGGTCGCCTTCCCGCCGCCGCTCGACGCCGTGACGCTCGCGCTGCACGACGGACCGCGAGCCGACTGGTTCACGGATGCCGCGCGCACGACCCTGTTCGAGTCCGACTGGCGTCTCTCGGAGCACGCCGACCGCATCGGCGCCCGGCTCGTCGGACCGGCGCTGGAGCGACGGCGAGCCGGTGAGCTGCCGAGCGAGGCCACCGTGCCCGGGTCGATCCAGGTCGCCGGCGACGGGCGGCCGACGATCCTGCTCGCCGACCGGCCCGTCACGGGCGGCTACCCCGTCATCGCGATCGTGGCGCGCGCGTCGCTCGACGCGGTCGCCCAGTTGCGACCCGGCCAGGCCGTGCGGTTCCGGCACGCGTGAGCGGGTCGCAGTCGATCCGCCAGAGCCGTCAGGACTCGTCGCCGACCCGCACGAGCCCCGACTCGTATGCGAACACGGCGATCTGCACGCGATCGCGCAGCGCGAGCTTCGCGAGCAGCCGCGAGACGTACGACTTCACGGTGGCCTCGCTGAGGAAGAGCCGCGCGGCGATCTCCGCATTCGGCAGACCTCGTGCCACGAGCGTCGCGACGGCGGTCTCGCGCTCGGTCAGCTCGGCGAGGCGGTCTCGCATCGCCTCGGCGACGGGCCGCTGCCGCACGTAGCGGTCGATCAT
Organism: Agromyces sp. NPDC055520; assembly: GCF_053619715.1. Classification (NCBI taxonomy): domain Bacteria; kingdom Bacillati; phylum Actinomycetota; class Actinomycetes; order Micrococcales; family Microbacteriaceae; genus Agromyces; species Agromyces sp. NPDC055520. The sequence goes on from NZ_JBSHJY010000050.1 coordinate 10,079, forward strand.
GCGGCCGATGACCGCGGGTGCGAGCATGGCCTCGCCGGCCGCCACGACGTGCACGGCGTTGACGAGTCCCGCCGGTGAGATGTCCTTCAGCAGGTATCCGGATGCCCCGGCGCGGATCGCGCCGTAGACGTGCTCGTCGAGGTCGAACGTCGTGAGCGCGATCACGCGCGGCACGGGCCCCGGCAGGGCGAGGATGCGTCGGGTGGCCTCGATGCCGTCGAGCCGCGGCATCCGCACGTCCATGAGCACGACGTCGGGCCGCGTCGCCGTGGCCTGCTCGACCGCCTCGAGCCCGTCGGCGGCCTCGGCGACGACGTCGAGGCCGGCGCGCTCGAGGATGAGGCGGAACCCCGCACGGACGAGGTCCTGGTCGTCGACGACGAGCACGCGGGTCGCGGGGCTCATGTCGCCGCCCTGGGGATCACGGCGCTCACGAGGTATCCGTCGGCGGAGGGGCCCGCGTCGAGTCGCCCGCCGTAGATCGCGGCGCGTTCCCGCATGCCGATGAGACCGTGACCGGGCTCGCCCGAGATGCCCGAGATACCCGTCGCGTCCAGTGCGCCCGGGGCGCCACTCGCGCCCGCGCCGTCGTCGTGGACCTCGATCGTGAGCGACTCCGGGTCGCACCGAACCGCCACGCGCGCGCGGCGGGCGCCCGAGTGCTTCCGGACGTTCGTGAGCGCCTCCTGCACGATGCGATAGACGGCGAGCCCGAGCCCGGGCGGCACGTCCTCGTGGACGCCCGAGACCACGAGATCTACCTCGAGCCCGCCGGCCCGGGTCGCGTCCACCAGGTCGCCGATCGCGGCGATGCCCGGCTGCGGCTCGAGGCCGCCGGCGGCATCCGACTCGCGCAGCAGCGAGACGACACGGCGCACCTCGTCGAGTGAGCTCGTGCCGGCCGCCCGGATCGCGGCGAGGGCGCCGCGAACGTATTCGGGATCCTCGTCGACGACCTGCTCGGCGGCGCCGGCCTGCACGACCATCACACTCACCGAGTGCGCCAGGATGTCGTGCAGTTCCCGGGCGATCCGTGCCCGTTCCGCTGTGGCGGCCGCCTCGGCGCGTTCGCGTGCCTCGGCCTCGGCCGCGCGGGCCCTGATCGCCGCGGCGACGGCGCGGTCCTCCGAGGCGCGCAGCCCCCAGCCCGTGGCGAACGCGACGGTGCACAGCATCCAGTGGAAGACGATCTCCTCGACCCCCTGCAGTACCGGCAGGAAGATGTCGGCGAGAAGTAGCACCAGGGCTGCGGAGCCGGCGCCGATCCACGGCAGGCGCCCGCGCCCGTGCCGCGCGAGGCTGTACAGGGCGAGCATGAACGGCACCAGCTGGCCCCAGAACAGCGACTGCAGGTGGCCGAGCGTGAGCACGCCGATGACGAGCCATACGGCGAACACCCCCGGCAGAAGCCACGTGTGCAGGCGGCGCTGCGAGATCAGGCCCGCCGCGAGCACGACGCCGATGGAGCTCACGACCGGTGAGCCGTCGCCCAGCACCGACTCGACGAGTCCGAAGGCCTCGGCGATGCCGGCGGCCGCGAGGGCGAGGGCGAGGGCGGCGTCCTGCACACCGTGCCAGAACCGTCGCCGCTGCATGGCCTCACGGTATCGGCATGCCGAGCGGCGTGCGTCATCCTGCAGTCGACCCCGGTATCGACCGGGGGCGATCGAGCGTCGACGGCGGTCACGGCGCTCGGGCCTCGCGACGGATCCGCCGGCTCCGATTCCTCCCTAGCTTTGGCGGCAAGACCGGCCCTCCGGCCGTCATCAGAAATCGAAGGAGTCCCGATGTTCCGCCTCGCCTCGTTCCACCGTCTCATCACGGCGGTGTGCCTCGCACTGTTCGCGATGCTCTCGCTCGTGTTCGTGCTCACCGCGCCCCCGCTCGACGGGTCCGACCCGGCTGCGGCGGGTGCCGCGACCGCGGTCGTCTCGGCATATGCGTTCCTCGGGGCGCAGGCTGCGATCATCGTCGGCATCATCGGCGTCGCACACCTGCTGCGCGACCGCACACCCGTGCTCGCCCCCATCGCCGCGGCGCTGACCGTGCTCGGTGCGATCGGCCACTCGGCGTTCGCCGGCATCTCGCTCGTCGCCGCCGGCAGCGGCGACGGCGCGCCCGCCGCCGTGCAGGCCGCATTGCAGGGGCCGGCCGCGCCGCTGTCGCTCCTGAGCCTCCTCGGCGCGGTCGGCGGCGTCGTCCTCCTCGCGATCGCGCTCTTCCGCGCCGGGCTCGGCGTCGCGTGGGTCGGCTTCGTGCTGATCGGCTGGGTCGTCGTGGAGTTCTTCCTCAGCGGCATCGGCCTCTGGGCGATGCTCGGTTCGGCGGTGCTCCTCGTCGCCGGCTACGGAGCGCTGGCCGTCGTCGTCTTCCGCAGCGAACTGCGCGACTGGATGACCGCGAAGGAGGCGGACGTCGCGGTCGGGCGCACTACCGAGTCCGAGACCGCGCCGGCCTGACGAGCGGATGCCGCCGTCAGCCGCCCGGCTTCGAGAGGAACACCGAGCGAGCCGGCGGCGGCGACGGCACCGCCGTGGCATCTGTCACGACCGGTGCGCCGGCGATGAACCGGCGGAGCTCCTCGCCATCGACGAGCTTCGCCGGCGCCGGGTCGCTCGCGAGTCGTCGCGGCAGGCCGGCGAAGGGCAGTTCGTCGTGCGAGGCGTACATCACGACGTTGCCGAAGCGGCGCCCCTTCAGCATCGAGGTGTCGGCGGCGATCGCGAGGTGGTCGAAGACGTGCGCGAGCGTCGCGGCCTGCGAGCGGGCGAAGGCGAGGCCGGCGCCGTCGGCGACGTTGACCGCGACGATGCCGCCGGGGGCCAGCCGCGGCGAGACGAGCCCGTAGAACTCGGCGCTCGTCACGTGCGCTGGCGTGCGCGAGCCCGAGAAGATGTCGACGATCGCGATGTCGACGGCGCCGTCGAGGCCGGCCGGCAGCTTCGCGAGCACCTCGCGGGCGTCGCCGTGGCGCACCCGCACCTGCGCGCCACGCGACAGCGGCAGGTGCTCGCGCACGAACTCCACGAGATCGGATTCGAGCTCGACGACCTGCTGCCGGGAGCCCGGTCGGGTCGCGGCGACGTAGCGGGGGAGTGTGAGCGCGCCGCCGCCGAGGTGCACGGCCGTGACGGGTCGGCCCTCGGGCCGCACGAGGTCGACCGCGTGCCCGATGCGGCGCACGTACTCGAAGCCGAGCCAGTCGGGGCGATCGATCTCGACGTGCGATTGCGGGGTGCCGTCGATATACAGGGTCCACGAGCCCGGCGACTGTCGCGACTCCTCGAGTCGGGCGAGATGGCCGCTGACGGCGAGGCGGCGTTCGAACTCTGGCACGGATGCCACGCTACCGCGCCCGGTTCACCCGATCGCCGCGAGCAGTCAGCACGCGCCCCAGAGCGCGAAGTCGAGCCGATCGCCGACGAGCACCGTAGCGGGGTGCGGGCCTTGGGCCAGCAGGCGTTCGCGCAGGGCGGACGGCAGGCCGCCGGGCGCCGCGACGAGCACGGCGTTGCCCTCGTCGTCCCCCGAGAGCACGCCCGTGTCGCCCGCGACGAGCAACTCGGCCGCGGGGTCGGCGCGGGCGATCGCCCGCGCCTGCCTGCGCAATCGCACGAGCCCTGCGGCATCGGCCACGTTGGCGACCAGCACGCCGGCGGGCGACAGCAGCCCGAGGCATCCGCTCATGAAGGCGACGGTCTCGACGAACGGCGGCGATTCCAACCGGGTGTAGAGGTCGACGATCACGACGTCGAAGGGTCCGTCGAGCGTGCCGACGACGGATGCCGCGTCGCCGACGACGAGCTCGACGGCCGCGTCGCGCGGCAGCGGCAGCGCGGTGAGCACGGTGTCGAGCACGGCGCGGTCGAGCTCGACGACCGTCTGCGTCGAACCGGGACGGGTCGCCGCGATGTAGCGCGCGAGCGTGAGCGCGCCGCCGCCGAGGTGCAGCGCGTGGATCGGTGCGTTCGCCGCACCCGCCGCACCCGGCCCGCCGAGCGCGTCGACGACGTGCCCGATGCGGCGCGTGTACTCGAAGAACAGGTGGGTGGGGTCGGCGGGGTCGACGTGCGACTGGGCGCTGCCGTCGACGAGCAGGGTCATCCCGTGCTTCGAGAACACGTCGGCCTCGAACTCGATGTGCGGCGCCATGCCTGCATCGTGTCATGGATGCAGGCCGGCTTCTGCGAGCGCGGCCCCGCGTTATACCGGAGATTCGAAGACAAATCAAGATTCGACTGGACACAACGCGTTCTGCGCCATATAGTTAACCTTTGCGCTCCCAGACCCACCATGCCTTCATATTGCGGTCGGCTTCCGTGCGTGTCGAGATCCTGAGGTCTTCGGCATCCGCACTCGTCTGAGGGGTTCCACTCTCCGCTACCGACAGTGAACCGGCCCGACGGGGCCATGGAGGTTATTCACTTGGCTGCTGCGCGCAACGCGACCACGCCCACCCCCAAGAACGGACGCGGTGCAAGCCGTCTCTCGTTCGCCAAGGTCACCGACACCCTTACGGTACCCGACCTGCTCGCTCTCCAGACCGAGAGTTTCGACTGGCTCGTCGGCAACGAGGCGTGGAAGACACGCCTCTCCGAGGGCAAGGCGGCCGGTCGTCAAGACCTGCCCGAGACCACCGGTCTTGAAGAGATCTTCGAAGAGATCTCACCGATCGAAGACCTCGGTGAGACCATGCAGCTCTCGTTCACCAACCCCGAGCTCGAGCCGCCGAAGTACACGATCGACGAGTGCAAAGAGAAGTCGAAGACCTTCTCTGCGCCGCTGTACGTGAACGCCGAGTTCATGAACCACCTCACGGGTGAGATCAAGACGCAGACCGTCTTCATGGGCGACTTCCCGCTCATGACCCCCAAGGGCACGTTCGTCATCAACGGCACCGAGCGCGTCGTCGTCTCGCAGCTCGTGCGTTCGCCGGGCGTCTACTTCGAGCGCACCCCCGAGAAGACCTCCGACAAAGACATCTACTCGGCTCGCGTCATCCCGAGCCGTGGCGCATGGCTCGAGTTCGAGATCGACAAGCGCGACCAGGTCGGCGTGCGCATCGACCGCAAGCGCAAGCAGTCCGTCACCGTCTTCCTGAAGGCCCTCGGCCTCACCTCCGAAGAGATCCTCGAGGAGTTCGCCGGCTACGAGTCGATCGCCCTCACCCTCGAGAAGGACAACATCCTCACGAAGGAAGAGGCGCTCAAGGACATCTACCGCAAGCTCCGTCCGGGCGAGCAGGTCGCTGCCGAGGCCGCGCGTGCGCTCCTCGACAACTTCTACTTCAACCCGAAGCGCTACGACCTCGCGAAGGTCGGCCGGTACAAGATCAACAACAAGCTCGGCCTCGAGGCTCCCCTCACCGACTCGGTGCTGACGGTTCAAGACATCGTCGCGACGATCAAGTACCTCGTCGCACTCCACGACGAGCGCACCACCCTGCCCGGCCGCCGCGCCGGCAAGGCGGTCGACCTGCGCCTCGACGTCGACGACATCGACAACTTCGGCAACCGTCGCATCCGCGCGGTGGGCGAGCTCATCCAGAACCAGGTCCGCACCGGTCTGTCGCGCATGGAGCGCGTCGTGCGCGAGCGCATGACCACTCAGGACATCGAGGCGATCACCCCGCAGACCCTGATCAACGTGCGACCCGTCGTCGCTGCGATCAAGGAGTTCTTCGGCACCTCGCAGCTGTCGCAGTTCATGGACCAGAACAACCCGCTCGCGGGTCTGACCCACAAGCGTCGCCTCTCGGCGCTCGGCCCCGGTGGTCTCTCGCGCGACCGCGCCGGCGTCGAGGTGCGAGACGTGCACCCCTCGCACTACGGCCGCATGTGCCCGATCGAGACCCCGGAAGGCCCGAACATCGGCCTCATCGGTTCGCTCGCATCGTTCGCGCGCATCAACTCGTTCGGTTTCATCGAGACGCCGTACCGCAAGGTCGTCGCCGGCAAGGTCACCGACCAGATCGACTACCTCACGGCGTCCGAGGAAGACGACTACATCGTCGCCCAGGCCAACGCGCCGCTCAAGGCCGACGGTCACTTCTCCGAAGACCGCGTGCTCGCCCGTCAGAAGGGCGGCGAGGTCGACCTCGTTCCCGCCGAGCTGATCGGCTACATGGACGTCTCGCCGCGCCAGATGGTGTCGGTCGGCACCTCGCTCATCCCGTTCCTCGAGCACGACGACGCGAACCGCGCCCTCATGGGTGCCAACATGCAGCGTCAGGCTGTGCCGCTGCTGCGCAGCGACTCGCCGTTCGTCGGCACGGGCATGGAGGGCTACGCGGCCATCGACGCCGGTGACGTCATCACGGCCGACCAGGCCGGTGTCGTGGCAGAGGTCTCGGCCGACTCGGTCACCGTGCAGCTCGACGCGGGCGGCACGCAGACCTACTTCCTGCGCAAGTTCGACCGCTCCAACCAGGGCACCTCGTACAACAACCGCGTGCTCGTGAACGCGGGCGACCGCGTCGAGGTCGGCGAGGTCATCGCCGACGGTCCTGCGACCGACAACGGCGAGCTCGCGCTCGGCAAGAACCTGCTGGTCGCGTTCATGCCGTGGGAGGGTCACAACTTCGAAGACGCGATCATCCTCAGCCAGAACCTCGTGAAGGACGACGTGCTCTCGTCGATCCACATCGAGGAGTACGAGGTCGACGCCCGCGACACGAAGCTCGGCAAGGAGGAGATCACCCGTGATCTCCCGAACGTCAGCCCCGACCTGCTGGCCGACCTCGACGAGCGCGGCATCATCCGCATCGGCGCCGAGGTCCGCCCCGGCGACATCCTCGTCGGCAAGGTCACGCCGAAGGGCGAGACCGAGCTGTCGGCCGAAGAGCGTCTGCTCCGTGCGATCTTCAACGAGAAGAGCCGCGAAGTGCGCGACACCTCGCTGAAGGTGCCCCACGGCGAGCAGGGCACGATCATCGCCGTCAAGGTCTTCGACTCGCAAGACGGCGACGACGAGCTCGGCTCGGGCGTCAACCAGCGCGTGGTCGTCTACATCGCCCAGAAGCGCAAGATCACCGAGGGCGACAAGCTCGCCGGCCGTCACGGCAACAAGGGCGTCATCTCCAAGATCCTCCCGGTCGAGGACATGCCGTTCCTCGCCGACGGAACCCCGGTCGATGTCATCCTGAACCCGCTCGGCATCCCCGGCCGCATGAACTTCGGCCAGGTGCTCGAGACCCACCTCGGCTGGGTCGCCAAGCAGGGCTGGAAGGTCGACGGCAGCCCGGCGTGGGCCAAGAAGCTCCCGAAGGATGCACACGAGGCCGCGCCCGGCACCAAGGTCGCGACCCCGGTGTTCGACGGCGCCCTCGAAGAGGAGATCGCGGGTCTGCTCGACTCGACGCTCCCGAACCGCGACGGCGAGCGACTGATCGACTCGAGCGGCAAGACGCAGCTCTTCGACGGTCGTTCCGGCGAGCCCTTCCCGTACCCGGTCTCGGTCGGCTACATGTACATCCTGAAGCTGCACCACCTCGTCGACGACAAGATCCACGCGCGTTCGACGGGCCCGTACTCGATGATCACCCAGCAGCCGCTCGGTGGTAAGGCGCAGTTCGGTGGCCAGCGATTCGGTGAGATGGAGGTCTGGGCGCTCCAGGCCTACGGTGCGGCATACGCGCTGCAGGAGCTCCTCACGATCAAGTCCGACGACATCCTCGGCCGCGTCAAGGTGTACGAGGCGATCGTCAAGGGCGAGAACATCCAGGAGCCCGGCATCCCCGAGTCGTTCAAGGTGCTCATGAAAGAGATGCAGTCGCTCTGCCTGAACGTCGAGGTGCTCTCGGCCGACGGCACCGCGGTCTCGCTCCGCGACACCGACGACGAGGCCTTCCGCGCTGCGGAAGAGCTCGGCATCAACATCTCCGCGCGCTTCGAGTCGTCGAACATCGACGAGATCTAAGCCTGGCCAGTAGACGACTACAGAACTTTCCAAGGAGAGAAATTGCTCGACGCAACGACTTTTGACGAGCTTCGCATCGGCCTGGCCACCGCAGAGGACATCCGCAAGTGGTCCTACGGTGAGGTCAAGAAGCCCGAAACCATCAACTACCGCACCCTGAAGCCCGAGAAGGACGGTCTGTTCGGCGAACAGATCTTCGGCCCGAGCCGCGACTGGGAGTGCGCCTGCGGCAAGTACAAGCGTGTCCGCTTCAAGGGCATCGTCTGCGAGCGCTGCGGCGTGGAGGTCACCAAGTCCTCCGTGCGCCGTGAGCGCATGGGCCACATCGAGCTCGCCGCTCCGGTCACGCACATCTGGTACTTCAAGGGTGTGCCCAGCCGTCTCGGCTACCTGCTCGACATGGCGCCGAAAGACCTCGAGAAGGTCATCTACTTCGCCGCCTACATGGTGATCGACGTCGACGACGAGGGTCGTCACGCCGACATGCCCGGCCTCGAGAACGAGCTCCGGCTCGAGATCAAGACCATCGGCGACCAGCGCGACGCCCGCATCGCGACGCTGATGACGCGCAAGGAGGAGGAGCTCGCCGCACTCGAGGCGGAGGGCGCCAAGTCCGACCAGAAGAAGCGCGCCGAAGCGGCCGCCGACAAGGAGATGACGCAGGTCCGCAAGTCGGGCGACGAGCAGATCGCGCACCTCGAGCGCGTGTGGGAGGCCTTCCGCACCCTCAAGGTCGGCGACCTCAAGCCCGAAGACGCCGACTTCCACGAGCTCCAGGACCGCTTCGGCATGTACTTCGACGCCTACATGGGCGCCGAGGCCATCAAGAAGCGCCTCGAGGCCTTCGACCTGGCCGCCGAGGCCGAAGATCTGCGCCTGCAGATCGCCGAGGGCAAGGGTCAGAAGAAGATCCGCGCGATCAAGCGACTGCGCGTCGTCAGCTCGTTCCTCTCGACCGGCAACTCGCCGGCTGCGATGGTGCTCGACGTCGTGCCGGTGATCCCGCCCGAGCTGCGCCCGATGGTGCAGCTCGACGGTGGCCGCTTCGCGACCTCCGACCTCAACGACCTCTACCGTCGTGTGATCAACCGCAACAACCGTCTTCGTCGTCTGCTCGATCTCGGCGCCCCCGAGATCATCGTGAACAACGAGAAGCGCATGCTGCAGGAGGCCGTCGACGCGCTGTTCGACAACGGCCGCCGCGGTCGCCCCGTCACCGGTACCGGCAACCGCGCCCTAAAGTCCCTGAGCGACATGCTCAAGGGAAAGCAGGGTCGCTTCCGCCAGAACCTGCTCGGCAAGCGCGTCGACTACTCGGGCCGTTCGGTCATCGTCGTCGGCCCGCAGCTGAAGCTGCACCAGTGCGGTCTGCCCAAGCAGATGGCGCTCGAGCTCTTCAAGCCGTTCGTCATCAAGCGACTGATCGATCTGAGCCACGCTCAGAACATCAAGGCGGCCAAGCGCATGGTCGAGCGTTCGCGCCCCCAGGTGTGGGACGTGCTCGAAGAGATCATCCGCGAGCGCCCGGTGCTGCTGAACCGTGCACCCACGCTGCACCGTCTCGGCATCCAGGCGTTCGAGCCGCAGCTCGTCGAGGGCAAGGCGATCCAGCTCCACCCGCTCGTGTGTGCTGCGTTCAACGCGGACTTCGACGGCGACCAGATGGCCGTGCACCTTCCCCTCTCGGTGGAGGCGCAGGCCGAGGCCCGCATCCTGATGCTCGCCTCGAACAACATCCTGAAGCCGTCCGACGGCCGCCCGGTGACCCTGCCCACGCAGGACATGATCATCGGCCTGCACCACCTGACGACCGGCAAGCCCGGCGCCGCAGGTGAGGGTCGCGCGTTCTCGTCGATCTCCGAGGCCATCCTCGCGTTCGACCAGAACCGTCCGGGCGAGCTCGCGCTCGACCTCGGCGCCACGGTCAAGATCCGTCTCGAGGGCCTGCACTTCGCCGAGGGCGAGACCCCCGAGAACTTCGTTCCCGGAAAGCCGTACCTGCTCGAGACGACCCTCGGTCGCGCCCTCTTCAACGAGGCGCTGCCGGTCGACTACCCCTACGTGAACGCGCAGGCGGGCAAGACGCAGATCTCCGAGATCGTCAACGACCTCGCCGAGCGCTACCCGAAGACCGAGGTCGCCGCGACCCTCGACCGCATCAAGGACGCCGGCTTCAAGTGGGCGACCCGTTCGGGCGTGACCGTCGCACTCTCCGACATCCTGACGCCGCCGAACAAGGGCGAGATCGTCTCGAAGTACGAGAAGCAGGCCGCCAAGGTGCAGGGCCAGTTCGAGAAGGGTCTGACGACCGACCTCGAGCGTCGCCAGGAGCTCATCCAGATCTGGACCAAGGCGACCGACGAGGTCGCCAAGGCCATGCAGGAGAACTTCCCGACCGACAACACCATCAACCGCATGGTGACGTCGGGTGCTCGTGGTAACTGGCTGCAGGTGCGCAACATCGCCGGCATGCGAGGCCTCGTGAACAACCCGAAGGGTGAGATCATCCCTCGCCCGATCATCTCGAGCTACCGCGAGGGCCTCTCGGTCGCCGAGTACTTCATCGCGACGCACGGTGCCCGCAAGGGTCTGGCCGACACGGCCCTCCGTACGGCCGACTCGGGCTACCTCACGCGTCGTCTCGTCGACGTCTCGCAGGATGTCATCATCCGCGAAGACGACTGCGGCACGACCAAGGGTCTCGAGCTGCCGATCGCGACGACCGATGCAGCGGGTGCGCTCGTGCGCGACCCGAACGTCGAGAACGCGGTCTACGCCCGCAGCCTGGCCGCCGACGCGGTCAACGCCAAGGGCGAGGTCGTGGCGGATGCCGGTGAAGACGTCGGCGACGTGCTCATCGACAAGCTCATCGCCGCAGCGGTCGAGACGATCAAGGTGCGCTCCGTGCTCACTTGCGAGTCGGCCGTCGGTGTCTGCGCGAAGTGCTACGGCCGTTCGCTCGCGACCGGCAAGCTCGTCGACATCGGCGAGGCCGTCGGCATCATCGCGGCCCAGTCGATCGGCGAGCCCGGCACGCAGCTGACGATGCGTACCTTCCACACCGGTGGTTCGGCCTCGGCCGACGACATCACGCAGGGTCTGCCCCGCGTGCAGGAGCTCTTCGAGGCGCGCACCCCCAAGGGTGCGTCGCCCATCGTCGAGGCCCCGGGTCGCATCACGATCGACGAGACCGACAAGCAGCGCAAGGTCATCCTCACGCCCGACAACGGCGACGAGCCGATCGCGTACAACGTGCTCAAGCGTTCGACCCTCCTGGTCGAAGACGGACAGCACGTCGAGCTCGGTCAGCAGCTGATCGTCGGCACCGTCGACCCGAAGGAAGTTCTGCGGGTCAAGGGTGTGCGCGAAGTGCAGAAGCACCTCGTCAACGGCGTGCAGGACGTCTACCGTTCGCAGGGTGTGCCGATCCACGACAAGCACATCGAGGTCATCGTGCGCCAGATGCTGCGCAAGGTCACCGTCGTCGACCACGGCGACACCGACCTGCTGCCCGGTGAGCTCGTCGACCGCCTGAAGTACAACGACATCAACCGCGCCGCGCTGACCGAGGGCAAGAAGACCGCCTCGGCCCGCCAGGAGGTCATGGGTATCACCAAGGCCTCGCTCGCGACCGAGTCGTGGCTGTCGGCCGCGTCCTTCCAGGAGACGACCCGCGTGCTCACGCAGGCCGCCATGGAGGGCAAGTCCGACCCGCTCGTCGGTCTCAAAGAGAACGTCATCATCGGAAAGCTCATCCCGGCGGGTACCGGCCTCGGCAAGTACCGCAACGTCAACGTCGAGGCGACGGAGGAGGCGAAGGCGGAGCGGTACCCGAACCGCATCTTCACCGACGACGCCGCGTTCACCGAGGGCGACTTGAGCTTCGTCGACTTCGACGCGTTCTCGAGCGACGACTTCACCCCCGGCAACTACAGCTAGTCAGCCGATACGACAGCAGGGCCTCGGAGCGATCCGGGGCCCTGTTTCGTTC
>NZ_JBSHJY010000051.1:0-21896 GCF_053619715.1 Agromyces sp. NPDC055520
GTCAGGCGACGGCACGCGTCGACGCGGCGGATGCCGGCGTGACGATCGGCGCCGGACCAGGGGCGTAGCGTGAAGCCATGGATCACGGAGGCACCCCCGTCACGAGCGCGGCCGAGCTCGAAGAGATCATCGGCCGGCCGCTGCAAGCCGCCCTCGACAAGTCCCGCGATCGGCTGCACGATCTCGATCGGCAGTGGCTCGCGGCATCCCCCCTCTGTTTCATCTCGACCGCCGATGCCGCCGGAAGCGCCGACGTCTCGCCCAAGGGCGACCCGGCCGGTTTCGCGATCGTGCTCGACGACACGACGATCGCGATTCCCGAACGACCCGGTAACCGCAGGGCCGACGGCTTCCACAACGTGCTCGAGAACCCGCACGTCGGGCTGCTCTTCGTCATCCCCGGCCGCGGTGACACGCTGCGCATCAACGGCCGCGGCCGTGTTCTGCGCGACGCGCCGTACGCCGATCGCATGCGGGTGCGCGGGCACGAACCCGCGCTCGTGCTCGAGGTCGCGATCGATGAGATCTTCTCGCACTGCTCGAAGGCGTTCCTGCGGTCGCAGACCTGGAAGCCCGAGACCTGGAACCCCGAGGCCGCGCCCCGCCGCGCGGTGATCGCGCTGGCGCTCGAGCGCCCGAGCGCCTCGATCGAAGAAATCGACGCCTACTACGGCCCCGCCTACGACGCGAAGCTCTACGGCTGACCCGCGCCCGCGCCCTCGCCCCTCTCGTCCGCCGAGTGTTAACGGTCGGCCGCCGAGCACGCCCTGCAGCGGCATCAGTCGACGGCGACCGTTAACCCTCGGCGAAGGGTTGGCACCCGCCGCTCACGCCAGCTCGTGCCCGTCGAGCATCTCGGCCACGAGCGCCGCGATCGCCGAGCGCTCCGACCTCGTGAGCGTGATGTGGGCGAAGAGCGGATGCCCCTTCAGCGTCTCGATCACGCTCGCGACGCCGTCGTGGCGGCCGACGCGCAGGTTGTCGCGCTGGGCGACGTCGTGGGTGAGCACCACCCGTGAGTTCTGGCCGATGCGGGAGAGCACGGTCAGCAGCACGTTGCGCTCGAGCGACTGCGCTTCGTCGACGATGACGAACGCGTCGTGCAGCGATCGCCCGCGGATGTGCGTGAGCGGCAGCACTTCGAGAAGCCCACGGTCGATCACCTCTTCGAGCACGTTGTCGCTGACCACCGAGCCGAGCGTGTCGAACACGGCCTGGCCCCACGGGTTCATCTTCTCGCCCTGGTCGCCCGGCAGGTAACCGAGCTCCTGGCCGCCCACCGCGTAGAGCGGACGGAACACCATGATCTTCTTGTGCTGCTGGCGTTCAAGCACCGCCTCGAGGCCGGCGCAGAGCGCGAGCGCCGACTTGCCGGTGCCGGCCCGGCCGCCGAGTGAGAGGATGCCGATCTCGGGGTCGAGCAGCAGGTCGATCGCGAGCCGCTGCTCGGCCGAGCGCCCGTGCAGGCCGAAGACCTCGCGGTCGCCGCGCACGAGCCGCACCTCGCGCTGCCCCACGACCCGGCCGAGGGCCGACCCCCGGTCGGAGTGGATGACGAGACCCGTGTTGATCGGCTGCTCGAGGTCGGCGGCGACGGTCAGGTGCTCGTCCTCGTAGAGCTTGGCCATATCGTTCGATCCGAGGTCGAGCTCGGCCATGCCGTGCCAGCCCGAGTCGATCGCGAGCTCGTGCCGGTACTCGGCGGCGTCGAGGCCGATCGAGGCGGCCTTCACGCGCAAGGGCAGGTCCTTTGAGACGACCGTGACCGCGAGGCCGTCGTTGGCGAGGTTCATCGCACACGCGAGGATGCGGGAGTCGTTGTCGGAGAGCCTGAGCCCCGACGGCAGCACGCTCTGGTCGCTGTGGTTCAGTTCGACGCGCAGCGACCCGCCGTCACCGACCGGGATCGGGAAGTCGAGCCGCTCGTGCTCGATGCGCAGCTCGTCGAGGATGCGCAGCGCCTGGCGGGCGAAGTAGCCGATCTCGGGGTCGTTCCGTTTCGCCTCGAGCTCCGTGATCACGACGACGGGCAGCACGACCGCGTGCTCGTCGAAGCGGAACAGTGCCTTCGGATCTGACAGCAGCACCGAGGTGTCGAGCACGTACGTGCGCTCCTGCTGTGCTGCTGCTGCGCCCGCCACAACGTCACGTGCTGCATCGGTCGAGTTGGAGGTAGAGAGTGACACGCCAGCTCCCGCCCCGAGCCTCAGCTCGGCATTCCGCGCCGGCGGCGAACCTCCCACGAGCGGTTCGAGCCGACTCGATCGGACACCTTGCCCGATGCCTCCGACGCTACGACGGCACCGGCGAATCGGCCCGAGCGACACGCGGCGGGTCACCTTGCGTTCACATTCGAGCGATGGATGCCGCGGCTCCCGCCGCCCGCTCAGTACGAGGCTGCGGTGCTGTACGAGACGAAGGCGGCGCGCAGCATCTCGAGCGTCTCCTCCGACGTCGCGGCGTGCACCGACAACCGGATGCGCCCCTGCCGCATCGACGCCGTGACGCCGTGGTTGTGCAGCGAGGCCGTGAGCAGGGTCACCTGCTCGGTCGGCGGTTCGAGCACGACGATGCCGGCGCGCTCGCGCTCATCGCGCGAAGAGACGACGGCGATCGCGAACTCGTCGGCGAGCGCGATGGTCTGGCTGACCCGCTCGGCGACGGCCGCGTTGATCGCGGCGACGCCGACCCGGTCGATCTCTTCGAGGCTCGCGGCGAACCTTGCTTCGGCGATCGGGTCGGGGTTCGAGATCCGAAACGCTCGGGCGTCGGGCGCGGGCGGCGGTACTTCGCCCCACGGCTCGACGACCTCGGTGCCGGTGAATCCCGAGAACACCGGCGTCAGCTGCTCGATCGCACGCGCAGACAGCGCCATGAACCCTGTGCCCCACCCGGCACGGCACCACTTCTGTCCGCCGCTCAGCACGACGTCGGCGACCTGCCACGGGGCATCCACGACACCGAAGCCCTGGATCGCGTCGACGATCAGCAGGCGGTCGCCGATGACCTGCCTGATGCCCTCGATGTCGCACAGGTAGCCGGTGCGCGAGTCGACGAGGCTCACGGCGACGGCGGCGACGTTCGACTCGAGCTGTTCGCGGATCTGGCCGGGCGTCACCTTGCCGTGATCGGTCTCGAGCCACACGGGCGTCACGGTGTGCAGTGCCTCTTGCGCACGCACCGCTGCGATGGGCAGGCTCGGAAACTCCCCGGCCGAGAGCAGCACACCGCCGGTGAGGCCGAACATGGCGTGCATGACACCCGTCGTCGTGTTGGGCTCGAAGACGATCTGCTCGGCGTCGAACCCGGTGACGGCCGACACCGCTGCCCGCACGCGACCGTCTTGCTCGTGGATCTCGTCGAGGCTGCCGTGCCGCGCTCGCTGCAGCACTTGGGTGAAGACGAGCGACTCCTCGGCCGCGGCCGTCGAGAGCGGCCCAACCCTGCCGTAGTCGAGGTACCCGGGCTCTTCGGTGAACCCCGCAATGAAATCGTCGATGGTCACGTGTGCGTGCCCCCTTCGTCGAGGCGATGATGGTCGGCCGGCCACATTTCTTCAGAATGTACCGGGTCTGTCAGAGGATCGAAGCGTGCGCCTCACCCGCCGAAGCGGCGATGACGTTTCGTGTAGTCGCGGAGCGCGCGCAGGAAATCGACCTTGCGGAGGTCGGGACCGAGGGCCTCGACGAAGTAGAACTCGCTGTGGGCCGACTGCCAGAGCATGAAGTCGCTCAGCCGCTGCTCGCCCGAGGTGCGGATGACGAGGTCGGGGTCTGGCTGCCCGCCCGTGTAGAGGTGCTGGCCGATGAGGTCGGGCGTCAGCCGCTCGGCGAGGTCGTCGAGGCTGCGCCCCTCGGCGTGATGCTCGGCCACGATCGAGCGCATCGCGTCGGTGATCTCCTTGCGACCGCCGTAGCCGACGGCGAGGTTCACGTGCAGTCCGTGCTTGTCGGCCGTGCGGTGCTCGGCGGCGTCGAGGGCGGCGATGAGGGGTTCGGGCAGCCCGGCGTCCGAACCGACGTGCTGCACCCGCCAGTCGCGGTAGTGCGAGAGCTCTTCGGCGAGCTCGGCGATGATCTCGATGAGGTCGGCGAGCTCGGCCGACGGGCGGTTGCCGAGGTTGTCGCTCGAGAGCAGGTAGAGCGTGACCGTCTTGATGCCGGCATCGTCGCACCACTCGAGGAACTCGCGCATCTTCGCCGCGCCGGCGCGGTGGCCGTGGGCCGCCGTGTCGTAGCCGAGCTGCTTCGCCCAGCGACGGTTGCCGTCGATGATCATCGCGACATGGCGCGGCACGGCCGCCGGGTCGAGTCCGCGCCGAAGCCGGTTCTGGTAGAGGCGGTAGAGAAGGCCGCGACCGAGGGGCTGATCGCTCGTCTGCACGGCACTACGCTACCGCTCCGAGGCGTCCGGCACTCGCAGCAGCACCGCATCGCCGCTCGCGGCCCACACTCACAGCCGGTCGTGATCGGCGAGGCCATACGCTGTGAGCATGACCTCGAAGCGCCGCCGCGCATCACAGCACGCCGTGGAGGATGTCGCGGAAGAGCTCGCGCGCCCCGTCGCGGAGGCCGACCCCGGCGACCTCGCCGTCACGCGCGGCGACCACGGCCCCGATCTGCCGAACATCCCCCTGCTCGACGACTCGCTCGCCCACCCCGAAGAGGTCAAGCCGACGTGGCGCGGCTGGATCCACGCCGGCACCTTCCCGGTCACGATCGCAGCGGGCATCGTGCTCATCGTGCTCGCCGAGGGCGCCCCCGCCAAGTGGGCCTCGGCGGTCTTCGTGCTCTCGTCGATGCTGCTCTTCGGCAACTCAGCCCTCTACCACCGCTTCAACTGGAAGCCGAAGACGAAGCTCGCCCTCAAGCGCATCGACCACGCCAACATCTTCCTGCTGATCGCGGGCACGTACACGCCGCTCGCGGTGCTCGCGCTGCCGCCCGACAAGGGATGGTTGCTGCTCGGCATCGTCTGGGCGGGGGCGCTCGCGGGCATCGGGTTCCGCGTGTTCTGGATCGGCGCGCCGCGCTGGCTCTACGTCGCGCTCTACCTGCTGCTCGGCTGGGCGGCGGTGATGTACATGGGCGACCTGCTCGCGGCGAACGTCGCGATGATGGTGCTCGTGATCGTCGGCGGCCTGTTCTACACGGGCGGCGCCATCGTCTACGGCCTCAAGAAGCCGAACCCGTGGCCGGGGGTCTTCGGCTTCCACGAGATCTTCCACACGTGCACGGTGCTCGCGTTCATGTGCCACTGGACGGCGACGCTGCTCATCGCGATCGCGCCCGTCTACCACGTCGGCTGAACCGCCTCGGGTGGTCGAGTAGCGAGAGCAGCTCCGGTGGTCGAGTAGCGAGCGCAGCGAGTGTATCGAGACCCGCGACGCTTCGAGACCCGGTCAGCGAGCGGATGCCTCGTCGGGCCCGTCATCGCTCGGACCCGGCTCTGCGGGCGGCAGTGTGCCCGAGGCATCCGTCGCCTGACCGTCGGCCTCGGCGAGTTCGGCGTCGCGCGCCTCGGCCTCGAGCTGCTCGCGCACCTCGATGCGGTAGTTGGTGCGACGGATGCGGCGCACCATGTCGAGGATCAGGAGCAGCACCACGACCATGATGAGGAACGTGATGACGAAGCCCCAGATGCCGGGCGTGACCGTGTTGGGGTCGAACTCCTCGTCGTCTGCTGCCAGAACGGTCAGGGCTGAGACGAGCATCGGACTCTCTTTCACGCTTGCACGGATTCGCGCCGGCCAGTTCGCGCCTGCACGGGCGGGCTTCGGCCTGCGCCGGGCGCGTTAGGCTGGAATTCAAGCCTAGACGATCGACCTCGAAGGAGCCCGCGGTGACCGCGCCCGAGAACGCCGCGATCGACGAGCATGCTGCGCTCGACGAACGCGCTGCGCTCGACGAACGCTATGGGCGCACCCGCACGCACCGCAGGCGCGACCGTCTGCTGCTCATCGGCGGCGCCGTGGCCTTCGCGATCGTGCTCGTCGCGTGGGTCGTGTGGGCGGGCCTCGACGGCCAGAAGCCGCAGATCGAGGTCACCGACACCGGCCACCGCCTGATGAACGACGAGCGTATGGTGGAGGTCAGCTGGAACCTGTCGGTGCCGCCCGGCAACGACACCGCGTGCGTCGTGCAGGCCTTCAACGAGGACTTCACCGTCGTCGGCTGGAAGGTCGTCGAGATTCCGGCGTCCGAACGCCACATCCGCACCATCACCGAGACGGTGCGCGTCGCACAAGAGGCCAACACCGGTTTGATTTACGGCTGCTGGCTCACCTAACATGGGGCATTCGCTCCGACATCCGTCGGGGCGACACGTCTATACCCGGTGCAGCCGAGGCTGCACTCGTTCGACACGGGAGTGTGCATCATGGCCCAGGACGTCTCCGTCACCTGGCTCACCCAAGAGGCGTACGACCGCCTCGCAGCGGAGCTCGATCACCTCTCCACGCACGGCCGCGAAGAGATCGCCAAACGCATCGAGTCGGCGCGCGAAGAGGGCGACCTCAAAGAGAACGGCGGCTACCACGCGGCGAAAGACGAGCAGGGCAAGATGGAGGCCCGCATCCGTCAGCTGAAAGAGCTGCTGCGCACCGCCGAGGTCGGCGACGCCCCCGAGTCCACCGGTGTCGTCGAGGCCGGCACCGTCATCACCGCGGTCATCGCGGGCGACGAAGAGACGTTCCTCATCGGCAGCCGCGAGATCGCGGGCGACTCCGAGCTCGACGTCTGGAGCACGCAGAGCCCGCTCGGCGCCGCGATCCTCGGTCTGAAGATCGGCGACGCGACGAGCTACACCGCGCCCAACGGCCGCGAGATCGCCGTCGAGATCACGCGCGTCGAGACCTGGGGCGGCCAGTAGGCCGCTGCGCCGTCAGCGCACACGAGTCGGATGCCTCGGGGCAGCGCCCGCCCCGCGGCATCCGTTATTCGTTGTCGACGACCGGCTCGTAGCCGGCGCGTCGCAGCACGTCGACGACCTCGGCCCGATGCTCGGGTCCGCGGGTCTCGACCGAGAGCTTGAGCTCGACCTCGGAGATCTGCAGGCTCGAACCGTGCCGCGTGTGCAGCACCTCGATGACGTTCGCGTTCGCCTCGGCGAGCAGTTCGGCGATGCGGGCGAGCTGGCCGGGCCGGTCGGGCATGCCGATGCGCAGCGTGAGGTAGCGGTCGGAGGCGGCGAGACCGTGCGCGATCACGCGCTGCATGAGCAGCGGGTCGATGTTGCCGCCCGAGAGCATCGCGACGACCGGGCCGTCGGAGGCCACTTGCCCCGTCATGATCGCGGCCACCGAGACGGCGCCGGCGGGCTCGACGACGAGCTTCGCGCGTTCGAGCAGCACGAGCAGGGCCCGCGCGATGTCGTCTTCCGAGACGGTCACGACCTCGTCGATGGCCTCCCGGATGATCTCGAAGTTGAGCTCTCCGGGCCGGTAGACGGCGATGCCGTCGGCGATCGTCGGCACGACGGGCACCTGCTGCGGGGCGCCGGCCGCGAGCGACGCGACGTACGGCGCTGCGTTCTCGGCCTGAACGCCCACGACGCGGATCGTGCGCCCCAGCTGGGCCGCGCGCTGCTTGGCGGCGCTCGCGATGCCCGCGGCGAGCCCGCCGCCGCCGATGGGCACGACGATCGTCGCGACGTCGGGGGTCTGTTCGAGGATCTCGAGGCCGAGGGTGCCCTGGCCGGCGATGACGTCGGGGTGGTCGAACGGCGGGATGATGACGGCGCCGGTCTCGTCGGCGAACGCGGCGGCGGCCTCGAGCGTCTCGCCGACCGAGTCGCCGCGCAGCACGACGTCGGCACCGTAGGCCTTGGTCGCCTCGAGCTTCGGCAGCGCGACGCCCACCGGCATGAAGATCGTGGCGCGGATGCCGAGCTCACGGGCGGCGAAGGCGACGCCCTGCGCGTGGTTGCCCGCAGAGGCCGCGACGACGCCGCGCGCGCGCTCGGCCTCGGTCAACGCCGAGATGCGGTGGTACGCGCCGCGCAGCTTGTACGAGCCGGTGCGCTGCAGGTTCTCGCACTTGAGGTAGACGGGCACGCCGAGCAGTCGGGCGAGGAATCGGGAGGACTCCATCGGCGTCTGCCGGGCGACGACGGAGACCACGCCCCGCGCGCGCTCGAAGTCGGCGAGGTTGGGCCCTGCGATCGTGGGGGTGGTGCTCACTCGTTCATTCTCCTCGCGTGAAGCCGGGTCGTTGCGGCACGGTGCGCCAGAGCGCCGATCGCGGCGCCGTCGGCGGCGGATCCGCCTCGTGCTTCCACGCACCGCCCGAGACCGAGAGGATCATGACGTTCACGACCGCGGCGACGGGCACCGCGAAGAGCGCGCCGGGGATGCCGGCGACGAGCGACCCGGTCGCGACCGCCACCACGACGCCGAGCGGGTGCACCTTCACGGCCGTGCCCATGATGAGCGGCTGCAGCACGTGGCCCTCGACCTGCTGCACGAGCAGCACGATGCCGAGCATGATCGCGGCCGGCCAGAGTCCGCTGTACACGAGGGCAACGAAGACGGCGAGCGCGCCCGTCAGCACGGCGCCGACGATCGGGATGAACGAGCCGAGGAAGACGAGGATCGCGATCGGCACGGCGAGTGGCAGACCGAGGAAGTAGGCGCCGAGCCCGATGCCGATCGCGTCGATCGTGGCGACGAGGATCTGCACCCTCACGAAGTTCTGCAGCGTCGCCCAGCCCGCCCTGCCCGCATCGTCGATCGCGACGCGCCCGCGCCGCGGGAAGATGCCGACGATCCAGTTCCAGATCCCGCGCCCGTCGATCAGGATGAACAGGGTCGCGAAGAGGGCGAGCAGCAGGCCCGCGAGGAAGTGCCCGAGGGTCGAGCTCAGCGACAGCGCGCCGTTCAGCAGCAGGCCGCTGTCTTGCTGCAGTGAGGTCACGATCTGGTCGACCCAGTCGTTCAACTGCTGCTCGGTGATGTGCAGGGGGCCGGTGAGCAGCCAGCCGCGGAAGTCGTCCCAGGCGATGAGCGATTGCGCGGCGAGTTCATCGGAGCCGCGCACGATCTGCGAGATGCCGAGGGTGAGCAGGCCGCCCACCACGATGAGCGCCGAGAGCATCGCGGTCATGACGGCGAGCCACTTCGGCCAGCGATGCTTCTGCAGGAAGCCCGAGAACGGCACGAGCAGCGCGCCGACGAGCACGGCCACGAGGATCGGGATGACGATCAGGCGCAGCTGGATGACCAGGAAGACGACCACCGCGAGCACGCCGCCGATGAGCAGCAGTCGCCACGACCAGCCGGCGGCCAGTCGCACGCCGAACGGGATGCTGTCGGCCACTTCGCGCGGCGCGTCGCCCGTCGGCCGCGCCGACTGCGACGTCGGTGCCGCGCTGCGCGACAACCGGCTCCGTTTCCGCCCCGTGGAGTCCGCCATCGCTCCAGTCTAGGTGCGCTGTATGGCCGAAACGGCATGGGCGAGCGGATGCCGCGCGCTCGCGCCGCACGTCGCGGTGTCGGTGGCCCCCGCTATCGTCGAGGCAAATGGTCGACGTCATCAGCCCCGCCCTCGCCCGCCGCATCGCACTGGCCGCGCAGGGATTCGCCCGCCCGCTGCCCGAGGCGCCCGGCACGCGTGCCGTCAACGGCGTCATCGATCGCCTCGGCCTCTTGCAGATCGATTCGGTCAACGTGTTCGAGCGCAGCCACTACCTGCCGGCGTTCAGCCGCGTCGGCGCGTACGAGCGCAGCGTGCTCGACCGCATCACGACCGGGCGTCGCGGTCGAATGGTCGAGTACTGGGCGCACCAGGCGGCCTACATCCCCCGCGAGCTCTGGCCGCTCTTCGACTTCCGTCGAGCGGCGTTCCGGGCGAACGGCAGCGACTGGGGCGGGTGGGTCGCCGAAGACGCGCCACTGGCCGCGTGGCTCACGTCGGAGCTCGCCGCGAACGGCCCCATGCGGGCGAGCGAGATCGAACACGACGCCAACGAACGACGCGGCCCGTGGTGGGGCTGGTCCGACGTCAAACGCACACTCGAGATGATGTTCCGCACGGGCGACGTCGTGTGCGTCGAGCGGCGCCGCTTCGAGCGCGTCTACGCGTTGCCCGAACAGGCGCTGCCCGCGGAGCTGCTGGGCAGCGCCCCGGCCGAGGCCGACGCCGTGCGAGAACTCGTCGGGCTCGCGGCATCCGCTCAGGGCATCGCGACCGAAGCCGACCTCGCCGACTACTGGCGCATGAAGCGTGCGCCCGTGCGGCAGGCGATCGCCGAACTCGAAGAGGCCGGCGTGCTGCTGCCGGTCGAGGTGCCGGGCTGGCAGACCGGGGCGCGGCAGACGCCGGCGTGGCTGCACCGCGACGCGAAACGGCCGCGACGCATCGAGACGGCGGCGGTGCTCTCGCCGTTCGATCCCGTGGTGTGGTTCAGGCCGCGCACCGAGCGGCTCTTCGGCTTCCACTACCGCATCGAGATCTACACGCCCGAGCCCGACCGCAAATTCGGCTACTACTCGCTGCCGGTGCTCATCGACGACCGGGTCGTCGGCCGCGTCGATCTGAAGAGCGACCGACAGGCGGGCGTGCTGCGCGTGCAGTCGGCGTGGAGCGAGCCCGGGGCGCCGGCCGACACCGCCGCACGTCTCGTGCCCGTGCTGCGACGAGCAGCGGCGTGGCAGGGCCTCGACGAGGTGACCGTCACGGGCCGCGGCGATCTCTCACCCGCGCTGGCCGCTGAGCTCCACACCGCGGCCTGAGCGGCTCGCCGGGCGTCTGCCGGCCGACGGGCCCGACCTCACATCAGGTGCCGCACGAAGAACCTCGCCGCGTCCTCCCCCGCGAACTGCGGAACCCCGGTGTGCCCGCCCATGTTGGCCTGCAACGTCTTCTCACCGGAGGCGAAGGCGTCGAAGAGGTCCAATGCCAGCTGCCGGTCATTGCCCTGGTCGTCCCACTGAAGCAGCACGTGCAGCGGAATCGTGACCTGACGGGCCTCGTCGAACATGGAGCGCGGCACGAAGCTCCCGGCGAAGAGACCGGCAGCCGCGAGGCGCGGTTCGGTCACGGCCAGTCGGATGCCGATGGCGATCGGCCCGCCCGAGTACCCGACCGGGCCGCGGACCTCGGGCAAGGCGAGCAGCGCGTCGAGGGTGGTCTGCCACTCCGGCACCGCCTTCTCGACCAGCGGGACGACCAGCCGGTCGACGATCTCGTCGACCGGGTCTCCGGCAGCCAGGGCCCGGTGCAGGTCGGCGCGGGCCAGTTCAGCGTCGGGCAATCGATTCCGGTCGCCGCCGCCTGGGAGCTCGATGGTGGCGGTGGCGAAGCCGTCCGCCGCTGAGTGCCGGGCTCGCCCCGCAAGTCGTGGATGCATCTGGCGCAGTCCGCCGGGGTGGCCCATCAGGATCAGCGGCGCCGGTGCGGACGGGGACGCCGATGCGGGCGTCCACAGGATGCCGGGGATGTCGTCGAGGGTGAACCCGCGTTCGAGAACGCCGTCGTCGAGGAGTCGTTCAGAAGTGAATTGCATGGTCGTGCCTTTCGGGAGTGCTCGGTGAACGGCGCTCCCGGACGACCTATCGCCCGACCGTGACCCCGAAGAGGAGCACCCACGTCGATTCGTTCACGGGTACCACCTCCTTCGTCTCTCGCACGGACCTCGGGAGACTAGCAGTGCTCACCTCGGCCCGTCAACGTCTAGAACGCCCCGCCCATCTCTTCGAGCCGCTTGACGCGGTCGGCGATCGGCGGGTGGGTGGCGAAGAGCTTGTCCATGATGCCGGGCTTGAGCGGGTCGGCGATCCAGAGGTGGGCCATCGACGAGTTCTGCCGCTGCATCGGCCGACCGTAGGTCTCGAGCTTCATGAGGGCACGGGCGAGCGCGTCGGGGTGACGGGTCGTCATCGCGCCCGTGGCATCGGCGAGGTACTCGCGCTGGCGCGAGACGGCGAGCTGCACGAGGCTCGCGACGAGCGGCGCGATGAGCATCGCGACGAGGCCGAAGATCATGACGATGGGGTTGCCGTTGTTGTTGCCGCGGCCGAAGAACGCCATGCGCACGAGCATGTCCGAGATGAACCCGACCGCGACGACGAGGCCGAAGACGACCATCGAGAGGCGGATGTCGTAGTTGCGCACGTGCCCGAGCTCATGGGCCATGACGCCCTCGAGTTCGGCATCGTCCATGATCTCGAGCAGGCCGGTGGTCGCGGCGACGACGGCGTGCTCGGGGTCGCGGCCGGTGGCGAACGCGTTCGGCGCGGGGTCGGCGATCACGAACACGCGCGGCATCGGCGTGCCGGTCGTGATCGAGAGGTTCTCGACGGTGCGCCAGAGCCTCGGGTGGTCGGCCTTGGAGTGCAGCTCGACCGCGCCCGACATCGACAGCGCCTGCCGGTCGGCCGTGAAGTACTGGAACAGCGCGTAGGCGGTCGCGATCACGAGCGTCACGACGACGATCGTGACGTCGTGGTAGATGACGGCCGCGAGCCAGCCCAACCCGCCGATGATGGCCAGGAAGAACAGGATGATGAAGACGGTGTTGCGCTTGTTCTTCGCGATCGCGCGGTACAACGCCGGCCCTTAGAACTGCACGCGCGGCGGCTCTGCGATCGCCGCGGGCTCCGTGACCTCGAAGAAGTCGCGCTCGTGGAAGCCGAGGCTGCGCACGAACAGGGTGTTCGGGAAGACCTTGATCTTCGTGTTGAGCTCGCGCACGCCACCGTTGTAGAACCGCCGCGAGGCCTGGATCTTGTCTTCGGTGTCGACGAGCTCGGACTGCAGCTGCAGGAAGTTCTGGCTGGCCTGCAGCTGCGGGTACGCCTCGGCGACGGCGAAGATCGACTTCAGCGCCTGCTGCATGTGGTTCTCGGCGGCACCGGCCTCTGCCGGTCCCTGTGCCGAGAGCGTCTCGGCACGCGCCTTGGTGACGGACTCGAAGACCGATTTCTCGTGCGCCGCATAGCCCTTGACCGCCTCGATGAGGTTCGGGATGAGGTCGGCGCGGCGTTTCAGCTGCACCGTGATGTCGCTCCAAGCCTCGTCGACGCGCACGTTCAGCGTGACGAGGGAGTTGTAGGTCGCCCAGAGGTAGATGCCGATGATCACCACGAGCGCGACGACGATGATGACGGGGATGAGCCATTCCATGGCACGGACTCCTAAGCGCTCTTGGCGATGGGTTGCTGTGCGTCGATTCTACCGAGCGAGGCTCCGTACGAGCTGTGCTTCCCATGAGACTCGGAGGAACCGGAGGGCGATCTCCGGGCATAGGCTCAGGCTGTGACGGAGCACTCGGAGCACCCCGAGCGCCGCGGGCGGGGTCGCCCGCGCGGCGCGAAGGCCGGCGACACCCGCGCTCGCATCCTCGCGGCGGCGACGGCGGAGTTCGGCGAGCACGGCTACGAAGCCGCCTCGGTTCGGGCGATCGCCCGACGCGCCGGCGTCGACCCCGCCCTCGTGCACCACTACTTCGACGGCAAGCGGGCGCTCGTCGCCGAGGTCGTCGAGGTGCCGTTGCGACCCGACCTGCTCGTGGGCGAGGCGCTGGGCGCCCCGATCGACGAACTCGGCGGCCGGCTCGTGCGGGCGGTGGTGACCGCGTGGGACTCGGCGGCCGTGCGACCTGCCGCCGTGGCCGCGCTTCGTTCGGCGATCGGGCAGGGGCCCGTCTCGCGCATGATCCGCGAGTTCCTGCGCCGCGAGATCATGCTGCGCATCGCGGCGGCACTGGGCGACGACGACGAGGCCGAACTGCGCGCCGAGCTCGCGGCCTCGCAGCTCGTCGGCATCATCATGATCCGCTACGTGCTCGAGTTCGAACCGCTCGCCTCGATCGGCGTCGACGAGCTCGTTCGGCGGGTCGGCCCCTCGGTGCAGATGCACCTCACCGGGCGTCCGGAATCGCTTGACAGCGGGGCGCCGGCGGCGAATGATTCAGCACATGATGAATAAGACGGATGCCCCCGCTCGTGCTGCATCCGGCGCCGCCGTCATCGTCGAGGACCTGACCGTCGTCCGCGGCGGCGGGCCCGCGCTCGACCGGCTCTCGCTCGCGGTGCCGCGCGGCCACATCATCGGCCTGCTCGGCCCGAGCGGGAGCGGCAAGACGACCCTGATGCGCGCGATCGTGGGCGTGCAGCTCGTCAACTCGGGCACGATCGAGGTGCTCGGGCTGCCCGCGGGCAGCCGCGCCCTTCGCACCCGCATGGGCTACGTGACGCAGCAGGCGAGCGTCTACGACGACCTCTCGGTGCGACAGAACCTCGCGTACTTCCGGCGAACCATCGGCGCACCGGCATCCGATGTCGATCGGGTCATCGACCGCACCGACCTCGGGTCGGTGGCCGGCCGCCTCGTCGGCTCGCTCTCGGGCGGGCAGCGCAGCCGCGTCTCGCTCGCCGCGGCCCTGCTCGGCGCGCCCGAGGTGCTCGTGCTCGACGAGCCCACCGTCGGACTCGACCCCGTGCTGCGGGTCGAGCTGTGGGCGTTGTTCCGCAGCCTCGCCGACGACGGCGTGACCCTGCTCGTCTCGAGCCACGTCATGGACGAGGCGAAGCGCTGCGATCGCCTGCTGCTGCTGCGCGACGGCGCGCTGCTCGCCGACGACACCGTGCGC
This sequence comes from Agromyces sp. NPDC055520, assembly GCF_053619715.1. NCBI lineage: Bacteria > Bacillati > Actinomycetota > Actinomycetes > Micrococcales > Microbacteriaceae > Agromyces > Agromyces sp. NPDC055520. The sequence goes on from NZ_JBSHJY010000051.1 coordinate 14,590, forward strand.
GGCGTGCTCGAGGTCACCGGCACCGACGACATCGAAGAGGCGTTCCTGCGCCTCATCGAGCGCGGCGAACGCGATCTGCGCCCCACGAGCGAGACGGAACCGCAGCGATGAACCTCACCCGCACGTTCGCGACCGCCGGGCGCGTCCTCGGCCAGATCCGTCACGACCCGCGCACCGTCGGCCTGCTGCTCGTGGTGCCGAGCCTGCTCATCGGCCTCGTCGCGTGGATCTTCGTCGACACCGACCTCTTCACCGACATCGGTCCGGCGATGATCGCCCTCTTCCCGTTCACCGTGATGTTCCTCGTCACGAGCATCGCGACCCTTCGCGAGCGCCGCAGCGGCACGCTCGAACGGCTGCTCTCGATGCCGATGGGCAAGGGCGACTTCATCCTCGGCTACGCCCTCGCGTTCGGTCTGCTCGCCGTGTTCCAGACCGCGATCGCGGTGGCGTTCGCCGTGTGGGTCTGCGGGCTCGAGATCGCGGGGTCGATCTGGCTGCTCTTCGCCGTCGCGGTCGCCGACGCCCTGCTCGGCACGGCCCTCGGCCTGCTCGCGAGCGCGTTCGCCCGCTCCGAGTTCCAGGTCGTGCAGTTCATGCCGCTGCTCGTCTTCCCGCAGATCCTGCTCGGCGGCATCTTCATCCCGCGCGACCAGCTGCCCGAGGCGCTCGAGGTGATCAGCGAGTGGTTGCCGCTGAGCTTCGCGATCGATGCGCTGCGGGCGGTCGCCGCCGACTCCGAGAGCGCCGAGTGGATCGCGGCGAAGCTGCTCGTGATCTGCGCGTGGATCGTCGGCTCGATCGTGCTCGGCTCCATCACCCTGCGCCGCCGCACGGCCTGACCTGCAGCGCCGCCCGCCCCGCGGCATCCACCCCTGCCCTCGTGCTCCGCGCTCCTCCGCGCTTGCTCTCCGCACTCGCTCGCCGCACTCCTCCGCGCCGCATCCACAGGCTTGTAGGACAATGCCCGCTGTGTAGGACGCTGACCTCGACGCACGTCCTACACAGCGGGCAACGTCCTACCTTGCCGCGCGTGCGGGGGCGAGAAGGTGCGGGGAACGAGAGAGGTGCGGAACAAAAGAACGAAAGAGGGGGGAGAGGGGTGCGGTCAGGCGCCGAGCACTCGGTCGAGGTAGGGGTTCGCGAAGCGGCGCTCGGGGTCGAGTTCGTCGCGCACGCGCACGAAGTCGTCGAAGCGCGGGTAGACCTCGCGCAGCGACGCGGCGTCGCGCGTGTGCATCTTGCCCCAGTGCGGGCGCCCGCCGTAACCGCGCATGATCGCCTCGACCGCGGCGAAGTACTCCGTCGGGTCCTCGCGGAAGTAGCGGTGCACTGCGATATAGCCCGACTCGCGCCCGTAGGCGGTCGAGAGCCAGTTGTCGTCGGATGCCGCGGCGCGCACTTCGATCGGAAAGCTGATGCGCCACCCCGTGCGCTCGATGAGCGCGCGCACCTCGCGCAGGGCGTCGGGCACGGCCGCGAGCGGCACCGCGTACTCCATCTCGCGGAACCGCACCGTGCGGTTGGTGATGTACACCTTCGGTGAGAAGTCTGCGAAGTCGCGGTCGCCCGAGACCCGCTCGACCTGGCGGGCGAAGCCGGGGATGACGCCGGGGGCCACCGTGCCGAGCGCGCAGACGCCGCGGAACAGTCCGTTGGCGAGCATCTCGTCGTCGACCCAGCGCGAGACTCGGCCGAGTGGCCTGCGCGGGGCGTCGCCGGGCAGTCGGGTGTTGGTCTTCGTCATCGCGGCGTCGGTGTGCGGGTGCCAGTAGAACTCGAAGTGGTCGACGGCGCGCACGCGCTCGTCCCAGCCATCGAGCACCTCGCCGAGCGATTCGGGCTTCTCGACCGCGTGCAGCACGTAGCGCGGCACGAGCTGCACCGTCACCTCGACGAGCACGCCCAGTGCGCCGAGGCCGAGGCGCACGGCGGGCAGCAGTTCGGGGCGCTCGGTGTCGCTCACGGTGATGAGCTCGCCCGTGCCGGTCACGAGGCGGGCGGCGACGATCTGGGTCGCGAGGCCGCCGAAGGCGAGGCCTGTGCCGTGCGTGCCGGTCGAGGTCGCCCCGGAGATCGTCTGCCGGTCGATGTCGCCCATGTTCTCGAGTGCGAGGCCGTACGGAGCGAGCAGCTCGGGCAGTTCGTGCAGCCGGGTGCCGGCGCCGAGCGTCACCCGGCCTGCCGCGACATCCGCGTCGACGACGCCCGAGACGTCGGTCATGTCGAGCTGCACGCCCGGCGCGACCGCGATGCCGGTGAAGCTGTGGCCCGAACCGACGGGCTTGATGCGCAGGCCGGATGCCGCGGCGGCCGTGACCGCCCGCTGCACCGCCTCGGCCGTGGCCGGGCGCTCCACACGAAGGGGCCGCACCGACTCCGTGCGACCCCAGTTCTTCCACACTGCGCCCGTCGCTGTCACAGGAACGCCTTCCCTTCTCCCCGATACGTCGGGACGGTGTCGACGACGTCGCCCGAATCGATCAGGGCGAACTCGTTCAAATGCTCGGCCAGCTCCCCCGACTTCGTGTGGCGCAGCCACACTCGGTCGCCGACCTTCATGCGGCGGGCGGCGTCGCCGCTCACCGGAGTCTGCACTTCGCCGGCCATCTCGCGCGGCTCCATGACGAGGCCCTCGGGCCAGACGATCTTCGGCAGCCGGTCGCCGGCGGGCGGCCCCGAGGCGATCCAGCCGCCCCCGAGGATCGTCGCGTGGTCGCGGCTCGGTCGGCGCACGATGTCGAGCGCCCACGCCGCGGCCGGTGCCGGCGTGAAGTGGCGGTACCCGTCGAAGAGGTGCCCGCCGAAGATGCCGGAGCCGGCCGCGATCTCGGTCACCGAGTCATCCGCCGCCGTGGCCTCGAGCGAGCCGGTGCCGCCGCCGTTGACGAACTCGAGCTGGGCGATCTCGCGAACGGCGGCGACCGCGCGGCCGCGGCGTTCTCGCAGCTCGGGCATCGAACGCGACTGCATCCAGCGGTTGACGGCGCCGTCGACCGGGCGGCCGGCGGGCTCGTTGACGACTCCCGCGATCTGCGCCTCGTAGGCCATCATGCCGACGAGTTCGAAGCCCGGGCGCTTCACGATGTACGCGGCGAGCGCGGCGGCGTCTTCGGGCGCGTGCACGGGTGAGCGGCGAACGCCGAGGTGCCCGAGCAGCGGCGCGTTCCACGACGCGTCGAGCTCGAGGCACACGCGGATCGTCTCGCGCTTGCCCGGCGGCAGCACGGCGTCGACGAGATCGAGCTGCGCGGGCGAGTCGACCATGAGCGTCACGCGTCGCGCGAGCTCGGGGTCGCTCGCGAGTCGGCGGATCGCCGCCCGCTCCGCCGTCGGGTAGCCGACCACGACATCGTCGACGGTCGCCGCGAGCCACAGCGCCTCGGCGAGCGTGTACGCGAGCACCCCGTGGTAGCCGGGCATGGCCAGCAGCGCTTCGATGACGCCGCGTACGCGCAGCGACTTCGAGGCGACGCGAATGGGCGTGCCGTGCGCGCGGCGCAGCATGTCGAGGGCGTTGTGGCGCAGCGCGCCGAGATGCAGGGCGCCGACGGGTGCATCGAGGTGGGCGGTGGCCGAGGTCAGCGACGGCCAGTACCGTTCGGGGTGCAGCCAGTCCGAGGCATCCGATGCCGGAGTGCCGGTCTTCCGCAGGTCGAGGGTCGTCGGCGGGGTCATCAGCGCACGCTCCTGACCCTGGCCACGGCGAAGGCGCCGGCGAACGAGAACGCGCCGCCGAGCAGGAACACGAGCATGAACGAGCCCGAGACCACGACCGCGGCGGCGCCGATCATCGGGGCGATCGCCTGCGGCACCGCCGAGGCGATGTTCATGATGCCGAGGTCTTTGCCGCGCGAGGCCGCGTCGGGCAGCACCTGGGTCGCGAGCGCCTGGTCGACCGAGAGGAAGCAGCCGTATCCGAGGCCGAGGAGCCCGGCACCGACCATCGCGACCGTGAGGTCGGGGAAGAGCCCGAGCATGAGCGCCGCGACGCCCTGCAGCCCCGAGGCGATGAAGACGAACATCTTGCGGCGGCCGAGCTTGTCGGAGAGCTTGCCGAGCACGAGCGAGGCGAGGATCACGAACACCATGTAGATGAGCGTGAGCACGATGAGGTCGTCTTCGGCATTCTCGTCTTTCAACTGGAACATCAGGAAGTACAGCAGCAGGCTCGTGCCGAGCGCGTTGCCGACCGAGACGAGCACGCGGCTGAGCAGGGTCCAGCCGAAGTCGGGGTGCTTGCGCGGGTTGATCCAGAACCCGGTCAGGATGCTCTTGGCGGTGACGCGCTCGCGCTCGGTCGGCGCCAGCGGCTGGTCGGCGCGGAACAGGAACGGCACGGCCAGCACCACGAGCACGACCGCGAGCAGGATGTAGCCGAGCGAGGCGTCGGTGACGAGTTCGGTCACGAGCACGAGTCCGACGATGATGCCGACCGCCTGCGGCGCCGACATCCAGCCCGAGACGAAGCCGCGCTGGTTCACGGGCACCTGATCGGAAATGGTCGCGGTGAGCGCGGCGGTCATGATGCAGAATCCGACGGATGCCGCGACCCACGTCGCCCCGATGGCCCAGATCTCGGTCTGCTGCCCGAGCACGACGAGCGAGAGCCCGAAGACGACCGCGCCGATCGCGATCCACGGGCGGCGACGACCGAACCGCGAGGTCGTACGGTCGGAGAGCGCACCCGTGAGCGGGTAGGCGATGATCGTGGCGATCGCGGCGATGCCCGAGATGACGCCGAACGCGACGACGCTGTCGACCCAGTTGTCGGGCTTGAGCTGCGCGTCGATCTGCGCGGGCAGCAACAGCTGCACGGGCGTGAGCTGCGCCATCCAGATGCCGAGCCAGACGGTCGCGAACGAGGCGATCCAGCCGGCCGAGACGCGGCGGACCGGCTCGCCGAGCGCGGCGGTCTTGGGGTGCGCCTGGTCGTGCACGGAATCGAGGCGCGTCATCGGGGCTCGGCCATTCTCGAGAGGGCGTCGGCGGCCGCGTGCGCGACCGACCGTGCGACATCGTCATCGCGAGTGACGAGCCACGTGAGGGTGAGCCCGTCGGTGAAGGCGATCAGCACGCGGGCGACCTGTTCGACCGGTGTGGTCCAGACGGCGCCCACCACTTCGGCGGCGGCCGTGAGCGACTTCGCGCCGAGCTCGGTGTACCGGTCGTATTGCGCGACGGCGAGCGGGTGCCGCTCGGGCGAGCGCAGCGCGTACTGGGTGAGTTCGAGCATCGCCTGCTCGTGCTCGGGGTCGGCGCGCAAGTGCTCGAAATAGCGCAGCAGGCCGGCCTCGAGCATGTCTCGCAGGTCGTGGCCGGCGAGATCGTCGGGCAGTACCGCCTCCTGCTCGCGGGCGACGACCGTCGTGATGAGCTCGTCGATGAGCTCGTCGCGCGAGTCGAACGCGTAGTGGAAACTCGCGAGCGACATGCCCGCTTCGGCGACGATCGCCCGGGTCGTCGCCTGCGCGATCCCGCGCTGCGACACGACTCGGAGCGCCGCCTGCACGAGTGCAGCGCGCCGCTCGGGGGCGGGAATGCGGGTCATGCGACTCCTTTCGGCACCTTCGACGACTGAAGTGGGACGATCGTCCCAGTCGCACCAGTATGCATCACAATCGACGGTAGCGGTAACAGCGCGCGGCGCTGCGCTCGGCACTACGCTCTATGCATGCGCCTCGGAGTCCTCGACGTCGGTTCGAACACCGTCCACCTCCTCGTCGTCGACGCCCACCCCGGCGCGCGGCCGATCCCCACCGCCTCGCACAAGTCGGTGCTGCGCCTCATGCGCTACCTCGAGCCCGACGGCTCGATCAGCGCCGAGGGCGTCGCCGCCATCATCGACGCCGTCGGCTCCGCGGCCGCCATCGCACGCGACTCCGCTCTCGACGAGTTCCTGCCGTTCGCGACCTCGGCGATCCGCGAGGCCGCGAACGGCGAAGAGGTGCTCGCCCGCGTCGCCCGCGAGACGGGCGTCGAACTGCAGGTGCTGCCCGGCGAAGACGAGGCGAACCTCACCTTCCTGGCCGTGCGCCGCTGGTACGGGTGGTCGGCCGGCCATATCCTGCTCTTCGACATCGGCGGCGGCTCGCTCGAACTCACCCAGGGCGACGACGAGGTTCCGGATGTCGCGCGGTCGGTGCCCCTCGGCGCCGGACGCTCGACCGTGGAATTCCTTCCCGACGACCCGCCCTCGGATGGGCAGGTCGCCCGGCTCCGGGCGCACGCCCGCGAGCTCCTCGCCGGCGAGGTGCCCGCGTTCCGGGCACTCCCCTCGCCCGAGCACGTCGTCGGCTCCTCGAAGACGATCCGCTCGCTCGCCCGGCTCGCCGGCCATCGCGTCGACGGCGTCGGCCCCGACGACCGAGCCGTGCTCACCCGGCGCGGCCTCGACGACTGGACCCCTCGGCTCGCACGCATCCCGGCCGACGCGCGGCCCGCGCTGCCCGGCATCACGGCCGACCGCACGTTCCAGATCGTCGCTGGCGCCGTCGTGCTCTCCGAGACGATGCGCGCGTTCGACGTCGACGAGCTCGAGGTCTCGCCGTGGGCCCTCCGAGAGGGCCTCATCCTGCGCCGCCTCGACCGGCTCGGCTGACGCGACGAGCTGACCGGTCCGACCGCCCGCCCGACTCGAGCGCCGCTCGCGGACACGCCGGCATCGATCAGGAATGGAGAAGCGCTCGGCCGCGGCATCCGCATAGCCTGACATCGACGCCCCGCTCGACGCGGCGGCACCGATGAAGATCCCGGAAGGACCACGAGCATGGCGAAGACCGACACGTCCGGAGGACTGAGCAAGGAAGAGCGCGACGCGGTCAAGCAGCGCGCGAAGGAGCTCCGCGAACAGGAGAAGGCGGGAAAGAACCGTGCCGCCGGCGACAAGGCGGTGCTCGACGCGATCGCCGAGATGGAGCCCGGGGACAAGCCACTCGCCGAGGGGCTCTACAAAGTCGTCACCGAGGTCGCGCCCGGCCTCGTGCCGAAGACCTACTACGGCATGCCCGGGTTCGCGAACGACGAGGGCAAGATGGTCGTCTTCATCCAGGCGGCCGCGAAGTTCAAGACCCGTTACGCGACGATCGGGTTCGAAGACCGGGCCAAGCTCGATGACGGCGACCTGTGGCCGATCGGCTTCGCGGTGCGCAACTGGACTCCGGCGGTCGAGGCGACGGTCACCGAGCTCGTGCGCAAGGCCGTCGGTTGACGGTGCTCCCGCTGGGACTCGAACCCAGACTGAGGCGATTTTAAGTCGCCTGCCTCTGCCGATTGGGCTACGGGAGCGCGGCGCCGCCCGGGAGGGC
>NZ_JBSHJY010000052.1:0-20434 GCF_053619715.1 Agromyces sp. NPDC055520
GGGCAAGCCCCCTGTGAGCTCGGGGGCCACCTCCACAGCCTCGTCGTGATACCGGCGATAGCTTCGGGCCATGGAACAGTTCACGCGCACGAGGAACTTAGTCCTTTTCTTGGCAGTCTCGCTCGCGGCGATGGGGGTCGGGCAGCTGCTGCTCTCGTTCGGGCGCGACTTCATCAACGCCCAACAGCCCATTGACTGGGCGCACTGGCTCATCCTCATCGGCGCAGTGGGCGGTGCGCTCAGCATCTCAGGCTTCGGATACGGCCGGCTCGGCCGGATCACACGTTCCCTCGTCGTGATCGGCGCCGTCGGCTTCGGCGGAATGGTCGCGATCGACCTCCTGCTGTGGACGCTGCCCGCCGAGCCGATGCTCGACGACGCCCTCAGTGCCGCACTTGATGCACCGCAGGTCGCCGTGCCCTTCCTATGGGTCGGACCCGCGCTGTTCTTCATCGGCCTGGCGGTCGTCGCGGTCGAATGGCTTCGCCTGAGCGCGTGGGCGGCCGGGCTGTTCATCGTCGGCACCGTGCTGAGCGGAGTCGGCGCCGCCACCGGCGTCGACGGCATCACACTCGTCAGTTTCGCGATCATGCTGGCAGGTCTGGGCGGCCTGTTCGCCGCGACATCCGTCAGACCGCACACTGCCGCGCCCACCGCGGCACTGCACGGATGAACCCGCTCACCACAGAGCTTCCTCCCAGCCACTACTGTCGCTTCAATTCCTCAAGCCGATCGCTCGGCGCGAATCGTGTTCCGTGCTGTGCGTCCATACGGAAGGTGCCGTCTACGTCGGCACGTCGCCAGACGATATCCTGCGTGAATGTTCGTGGCGCCGTTCATCGTCCTCTTCCTGATCATGATGACTGGAACGGTGATCTTCCTGGTGATCTGGACAATCAATCGCGCTCGCAAGCGAGGTGCGGCGCAGGTCCTCAAGACCGTCGGAATATGGACTCTCGCCGGACTGCTCATCGTTCTTGCAGGCGGCGCCTACAACTTCGCTTTCGGACGCTCACCAGTCTCGGCCTCTGGGAACGAGCTGACCGGCACTTGGAAGAACGAATCGTCTGAGGGGACGGCCACGATCGACCTACGATCCGATGGGTCCGCATTCGTGAGTGGTGTTCCGTCGGCGGCGGCTTGGGAGGTCGGATTCGGTTCCTACGACCTCGGTCTCCCGCCGTTGCTCTCCGGTGAAGGAACATGGGATGCCAGCTCGAACATCCGGGTGGAATTCACCTGCGACAGCGGGCAGCCGATAACCCTCCTCGCGGACGCTGTGGAAAGTGCGACAGGTTCGACATACCTCCAGTTCATGGCGGGCGACCCGGATGCGCCGACCTACTTCCGAGAGTTCAGCCAGGTCGACTCCAGCTTTGGACCTCACAGAGAAGACGTCCCAGAACCGAGCTGCTGAGGTCGCCGATCGGCGCGCAGACGATCCTTCTGCGGGATTGCGTAGCGACCGGCTACGGTCAACCAGGGTCGAGTCATGCAGCGCCCACAGCGGATCACTCATTGCACCGGTTTCTGGGCCAGTATGACTCCATGGAGCGTTCGACTCTGAGGGCGCGTGAGCTTCTGACCGTGCGCGGGCTGGGCTGAGCGTGGCGACGCCAATGGTCGGCTCGTGGCTTCCCGAACACCAGGAGCACGCCTTCTTCACCTCCGCGCACATTGACGGCTTAATCAACAACCTCTCCGCCGCCTTGGAGCGCTATCAGCGCGATGAGCCGGTGCAGCTCGCTCGGCGCTTCACTGAAACCGAGGAACAGGTGGTGCTCGCAGGAATCCGACCGCTGCCGGAAGCCGCGGCCCGCCTGTTCGCCGACGCCCTGAATCAGGCGCGCAACTCCATCGAGCACGCCCTGTTCGCTGAAGTGCGGCACCGGCTCAACCGCCCGCTCACCCTAGATGAGTCACGAGCGCTCGAGATCCCAGCATTCGACAAACCCGAGAAGTTTGAGCAATGGGCGAAGAACAAACACCGCCTTTCGTTGGGGCTGTTCGCGCCCGGCGATGACATCTACGAGCGCGTTCTGCGCCTGCAGCCGTTCCAACGCCAAGACCACCACCATCACCCGCTTCGTCTGCTCGCTGAGCACACGAACTTCGCGAAGCATCGAGAGCCGACTGTTGCCTTAACGCGGGTTGCGCGGTTCGATCTCGACTCAAAGATGACGAGCAGGCCCCCGGGCGAACGCGATGTCGCGGAGGTCGGCGACGTACTGGCTGCCGTGCCTATTGGTACGCACGAGCTGTTGTCGGTATGGCCCGAGGTAGCAGTGCAGCGCCCGCACACCGGAGAGTGGCAAACGCTCATGCGAGAAGCAGGGGAGATCGCCGACTGGGTGCGGCGGCAAGCGCTCCCCATCCTCATCGCGGGCGAGACCGACCTCCCACCCATCCCGCCAGCGCTCGACATCACCGTCGGGTATGACAGCACAGACGCAGCATGGCGGTCAGCCCGTGAAACGTCGGCTGCCAAGCGCATGCAGAATCGCATCGGTGGCGAACAACTCCGCGTCAACATTCTGGAGATGATGGTTGGCCAGTTCGGACCGGAATCGCGGCGGACGTTCGCCACATGGCTGGATGGGATGGACGACGAGACTGTAATGGGGACGTTCTGGGACGTTCTCCAATTGGCCTCCCGAGGCGACCTTCCTTCGTACCTCCGCGCAGCCGAGAAGTGGGCAGCGCAGGCCGGCGTTGAGCCGTCCGGTACGGTCTGATTCCGCGCCCGCAAACCGGTCGTCGACCGAAACCGTCGGCTCTTTCTCAGCGGGCGGCGAGGGCGTGGCCTCCTTCGACCACCCATTCCCATATGACCCGCCCGCGATACTGCCCGGTCAAGGTGCCTCGAACGCAACAGCCGACACACGTCCTCCGGGTTCTCCGCGTCGATCGCTGACCCTCCGTCCCGAACCCGAGTGATCCCACGCCTCTTGCAGATCGAGGCGTTCGCTGTTTCGTCGGTGACGAAACAGGGCGGCTTGGCGCACCTTCGGAGTATGAGCATCCGGCAGAAAACCACGATCCGGCGGATCCTGCCGACCCAGTGCATCCGGTGCGGAGCGCCGCTGCCAGCGCCTGCGACCACCGGGCGTCCACGCGTCTATTGCAGGCCCGGATGCCGCAAGGCGGCCTACGACGACAGGCGGGCCCGGAAGCCGGAGACGTTTCAAATCCGAGTTGTTGAGCGCATTGCCGTGGAAACGGTTGAGACCATCTCCACCGTCGACGAGGGCCACGACATCATCGAGTGCTTGCGGCGCGTCTGCGCATCGCCCCGTGCGGTCACAAATGTCCTGTCCGCTCTGAGTGGCTTGGTTCGATCGGGCGCACTACGGCTGGACGGAAAGTGGGCGCCCGTCGTGCGCGCGATCACCGAGTTGAACCGTGCCATCCTGGATGCCTCCGAGCGCGACCGGCGGCACCGAGGGCGCTGAGGACGATCGCGGTTCAGAGCACCGTCCCCGGGACATCCTCGCGGGCGGATCATAGGGGGAGTCTCGGGCGGCTGGTTGTCGCTTAGGCGCTGATGTAGAACGCGAGCGCCGGTGGGGGACCGGCCTGCGGTGCTCACCCGGCGAAACCGTCGCCGGCCGCCCGTCAATATCGGCGCCGAGTCCATCGCAGGGATGCAGTACGCCGATCTCCACACATGGCCGACGCGGTCCGTCGGTGAGGGATCCTGCCACGCGCGTTAGCGACCGACTTCGGCTGTTGACTTCGCCATCTCTCTTCGCAAGTATTCGCGCATGAGTGACAAGTCCGATTCCGAGCAGATCGACGACATCATCGCGCAGCAGAGCGGCTGGAAACAGGACGCGCTCGTCGCGCTTCGAGCTGCGATCATGGCCGCCGATCCGGCTGCCGTCGAGGTGGTCAAGTACAAGAAGCCCTCCAAACCGGAGGGAGTTCCGTTTTGGACGCATGACGGAGACGTCTGTTTCGTCGATGTGCTCAAGAGCGCTGTAAGGCTGACGTTCGCGAGGGGTGCCCGCATGGAAAGCAGCGATCTCTTCAACACCCGGCTGGACAGCAAAGTCGTCCGAGCCATCGACTATTTCGATGGAGACCGCGTGGACGAAGCGGCGGTCAAGGCGCTCGTGGCTGAGGCCGTGGAACTCAACGTCGCAGCCAGGTGACAGTGGTGACGGAAGAGCGGAATCGGTCACCTAGGTCAGGCAATCGATCGCGACCTTCGCATTGCCTGACCCATTTGCCTGGACTGCGCGTGAATCCGAGTCAGGCAGCGGCTACTCATGGGCCGTCATTCCCATCATTTACCCATCAGATTGACCCGTGAGGGTCCCCAACCGACCGGGTAGAATCGGAGGCAGCGAACTGCCCGGTTCCCAGTAAACACAAGGGAGTCCGCGGGTTTTCGGAGATTTTCGGAGGCGACTGGCAGACGCCTGAATCCTTCAAGGGGTCGAAGGTTCAAATCCTGTCAGCCCGAAACTCAAGGGTTTCCGGGACTTCTGAGGTTGAGAGACTTGATCCTCCCATCGAAAACTCACCACTTTCGACGTACGCCGCGGCGTCAAGGCGCAGATTGCTGCGCCTGTGCTCTGACCCAGTTATCGAACTTCTCCGGGTTCGCGCGCTGTGCTGACGTCACGTCGTTTCCGAAGCCGGTCAGGCACGCGTCCAAAGCATCACTGGGACCCTGATCCATCAATAGCAGCGCTTCAGCCGCCGCGAAGTGCTCTCTGAAGTGTTCCCCTTTGGCGAAGCCGAGATCGCCACGCCGTACCCGTTCCAGCATCCTGTCCCGAGCCAAGAGTGACTCGAGGAGAGCCCAGCCCGACGCCTCCAATCGCGTCACCATGTCGGCAACAACATCTGTCGCGGAGACCTGGTCCTTGATTTCCCACCAACCGTCTTGGTCGACAGGGGTTCCAGTGGGGTGGAGCCTGTCCCGGTAGAGCCCGAGGAATTCGGCGATGGACTTGGGCATGTTCGACCCGAGTCGGAATCGCTGCCAGCGCAACCACGGCTCGGGAGCGGCCGCGATGTTGATCACACACTTCAGGGCATCTGAGTTGCTCGACGACGACGACTGGACATTCACCACCATCCAGTCGCCAACCGAGTTCGACTTGCGCCACGTCGGTGCCGAGCCCCTGTAACCATGGTCCCGTGCGTTCGGCCCGAGCACCTCGCGTAGCGCAGTCCTAAGCGCAGCCTGTGCAGTCACGAAGACACCATCCCACACAACTGAGAAGGCTTGCCTTCGGGGCCACCTCCTCGCATGCGATACGCGTGAAACCCTGACCGACGCATCACCGGATCTGATGCGGCTGCTTCTCCCGAAGGAGACGATCCGGTCCGCGGTGTTGGGTCTGCTGCAGCTTCGGTTGACTCGGGTGGTTGGGCCGCGAGTGCGACGCTTGTGGTGATTTCATGCTCGACCTTGGCAGGATTCAGCAAGGAGAACGTCACCAAGGCAGACAACTAAGTCCTCGAGATGTACCGACAATTGGAAGGCCGCTTGCTTACCCTCGTAGTTTCAGCTGCGCTGGTCGTGGACACGGTGCTGAAACAAGGCAGCACTGAACAGCGCAGCCGCTGACGAGCACACTGCTCGCTGCGATCTGAGTGCAGGATCTCGTGCAAATGTATAGATTCTCTGAAGTCCATCGGCTTGCACCTGGCCGGTGGATTCGGCCCTTCGTCAGGTGACGCTGCCTCCGCCGTGCGGAGGCGTCTGCAAACGACCGAACTGACCGATCTCGGGTGGCGGCGGCCCCTGCTTCGGCTTGCGTCCGGCGGTGTCCCCGGCTCCGACGCGGTTGCTGCGTTCGGTGAGGGCGACGAGCGCGAGGTAACGGTCCGCGGTCCAGCAGATGAGTCGTCCGCGCTGGTCTTTCGTGCGGCCGAGGATGCCGGCATCGGCCAGTTCGACCAGGGCGTTGTGCGCCGCGGTCGTCGACACGCCGTGCTGCTGGGCGGCGGACTCGACGGTGAGGACGGGATCTGTTGCGAGCCCGTCGAGGATTCGGCCGATGACGGCGCCACGTCGCGGGACCGCAGGAGTCTGGCCCTGGGCCCGGCGGTAGGCGATCAGCTCCTCGCGCGTGCGTTCATCGAGCACCGCGACGTCGGCAGACAGTCGCACTGCGTTGCCCGCGGCGCGCTCGGTGGCCTGGGCGAATGCGATGACCCAGTCGTCGAGTTGTGGCGGGTCGGCGCGGAACGCGGTGAGACCGGCGATGTACGCGCTCGTGTCGCCGGCGAAGACCGTGCTGATGGGGATGAGGATGTTTCGCAGCGCGTCGGCCCGGTGCAGCACCGTGTGGATGAGTGCGCGTCCGGTGCGGCCGTTGCCGTCGATGAATGGGTGGATCGTCTCGAACTGTGCGTGGGCGATCGCAGCGCGCACGACCGGGTTGCCGGTCGTCTCGGTCACGAAGCGCGCGAGGTCGGTGACCAGCCGCGGCACCTCGGTTTCGGGCGGTGGGATGAACTCGGCCCGCAGTGGGCTCCAGCCGGGGCCGCCGACCCAGTTCTGTTCGGTGCGCAACCCGAGCTCGAGCGTCGGCTCGATGGTGTGCTGCAGAGCCTCGATGTCGGCGACGGTGATGGTCGAGGAGCGGTCGGCGAGTGCGGCGATGGCGGCTTCAGTCGCGCGCACGTTGCCGATCACGTCGAGCGCGACCCGAGAGCCCTCGCGGAGCGCTTCGGCGATCGCCAGGCGCTTCGGGCTGATGCGGTTGCCCTCGATCCACGATGACGAGATGCTCTCCGACCGGATCAACAGGTGATTCAGGTAGGCGCCGCGAAGCCCGATTCGCTCGTCGGCGCGCGCCAGCACCGCCAGGGCGTCCTCGGCCGCCGACCGCGCGTCTTCACTGAGCACGGGGAGCGCGGCACCCAGTTCGTCGGGGACGAAGGCGCGGTAGCGGCCGGGAGCACGATCTTTGCGGCCGAGCTGACCGAAGTCATCGGGATCCCAGAGTCGTTCGATGAAGGTCGGCATCGCGGCCTCCTGAGTTGGACGGAATCTGAATTAAATCAATCTTAGAGTATCTAAGCTTGATTTCCGTCCGGATTGTCACACGGACGGGTCCCAGGCAGCGAGTTGATCGAAGGGGCGACGGTCGCCTTCGAACGTCAGCGAATCCAGCGGTATGCGGCCGTAGAAGAACAGGACCAGGTCGCTGGCCGTGCCTCGTGCGGAGGCGTCGGCCGTGTCAAGTTCTTCGCCGGCAGCGGGCGTGAGGCGGGCGACCTGTGCGCCGTCGGGGGAGAGCCGGAGGCGCCAGGAGCGGCCCTCGGTGGCGTGGTAATCGACGATGGCGGGCTCGTGCGGCCAGGCGACCGTCGTCGCGCAGAGGGTGAACTGGCAGTCGTCGAAACCGTCGAGGGCGATCTTCTCCGGTATCGGCTGCGGGGCACCCACGGTGAGCTGGACGTCGTAGGTGTGCACCGCGATCTCGTGGAGCTGACGCCGCGCCCATGCTCCGGAGGTCTGCGGTGACGGCGAGTCCTCCCACCATGTCCAGCAGCCGCGATCCGGGCCGGCTTCGCGCAGCACGCCCTGCAGGTGTTCGACGGACTCGGTCCACCAGGCCAGGAGTGCCTCGCGCTCTCGAGGCGCACCCGTGCCGCCTCCCCATGCGGATTCCTCCGGCGGGGCGTCCGCGGGCCCGGCGGTGATGATGGCGGCTGTCTTGCGGCGACCCATGCCGACGTGTTGTACGTGATCGAACAGCGTCCGCTCGGGATGGGTCGGCATCTGAACGTCGAGGCTGGGTGCCGCGGCGACCGCAGCGCGGAAGGCGGTCGACCGTTCGTCGATCAGCCGCAGCTGATCAGGGAACGTGAGAATCTTGTGCATCCCGCCGTTCTACCACTGCGCTCCGATGACCGGACAGTGATCCTGGATGCTTGACCGGACAGTGATCCTGGATGCCGGAATTCCCATCGTGTACCCATCACATCCACCCATGAGCGAGCGCAGCCCACCAGTAGCCCGACGGAAAAGCCCCGGTGGATCGGCGCAAGATCTGCCGGGCCTTCTTTATGCCTGAAGTGGGCTCATCGGGGCTCGTTGGCAAGAACGTGTGCGTGGTTCGGGCGGGTCATGCTCGGGAGCGCGGCGCTCATTCGAGACCCGACGGCCTTGGACGCCAACATCGGTGCCGGCGGTCTCGCACCGGTCGGCATTCCAGTCGACACGCTCGGACTCGCCCTGATGGTCACGCGCGGCGTATACCGGAGATGGCATCGCCGTCGTGGTGGTGAAGCCGCAAGTTCGTGATTCGTCCGAACGGCCTCGAACTCGGCGCGCCGCAGCAGAGGCCAACCCCGAGTGCCCCCCATCCGGTCGCGGATCTCTAGTACCGATTCGGACGGGCGGCGTTGGCTTCGCGGTGGGCTCCCGCAGGTCATGCCTCATCGAGCTATCCCCGTAGCGGAGCGCTCGCCGCGGAGACGACGCTGTTGATGATCGTCGTGGTCACGGTGCGCGCCACAGCGTTCGACGCAGCGTCGGCGCCCCAATTCCCGGCCTTGAGATCCTCGGCTCGCGCGATCACCGCAGAGGTCCACGGGATGTCGCGGTAGAACTGCGGAAGCGTCCCGCTTGCATACAGGAGGGCCGCGAGCGACGCGACGCGACGCGGGGCGTCGCCTCCGACCCGTCGACGAGTACGGCACGGACATCGGCGAGAAGGCCGTCCCGGCGGCCGCTGTCGCCCACTTCGAGGACGGAGGTGTTGAACAGGCCGAGCACCTTGCGCGCGACTCGGTGGATGTCTCCGCGCTCTACGAGACGTTCGAGCAGCGGTTCACGCAGGGGCGGCCCCAAGGCGGCGAGCACGGTCTGGAGTCCCCGAGACCGTTCAACGACGTGGTCCCAGCTGGTGCGAAGAAGGTGATCCGCTGGTGGGTTCTCGGCAACGGCCTGCACCTTCATCGTCCCGGTCAGCCCGGTGCCGGTGCGGACATGCTCGCCGAGCCCGAGGTCAGCGAGCACCGCCCCTGCGAGCACGTAGAAGAGGGTGCCCTCGCCGGCGATCGATCCCGAGTCGGGTTGGAACAGGAGCAGGAGCAGGTCCTCCGCGAGCAGCGGCGTTCCCACTGCTGCTCGTCCGTCCGACGTGTTCGAGAAGGCCGGGCGAGAATCGCCCTGTGGCGCAGTCATCGTGGTGTCTCTTTTCGGATCATGGCGATTGCGGGATGTCGCGGGTTCGCGCACCCGACGGGCGCGCCTGTCGGGTGGTTCACACCAGGAAGACGACCATGAGCGCGAGCCAGGCCGAGACGGTGGAAACGGCAGTCCAGATCACGATGGACGCGGCCTGCCAGAGCAGAACCCAGGCTCGTGGTGAGCCGCCCGCGACGAGGATCGCGGAGGTGACCTGGGTGGGGAGCGCCAACGGGCCGAGGAGACTCGCTCCCGGAACGCCGAAGCGGACGAACCACCTGTTGAGTCGCTGACGGCCCTCCTGGCGGCTCTTCGATTCAGGCTTGGCGGGCGGCGTCGTCTCTGGTGCGACGAGACTTTCGTCGTTGCCGAATTCCGACGACCCTGCGATTCCCACAGCCGCTTTGGCGCGTGCCTTGCGGTTCACGACGGCGTCACGCGCCCGCGAGGTGAGAAGGACGGTGAGGAGCACGGCGAGAAAGTTTCCTGCAGCTCCGGCGATCGCCGCGACGATCGGATTGAGGCCGCTGACGATGCCGATGACAGCCGCGATGTCTCCCTCGATGGCGGGCACAGCTCCGGCGAGCATCACGATGAGCGGCTGGATGATCGCGGGCACTTGGGCGACGAGATCTTGGAAGGCGCTGATGAGTTCTTGGAGGAAGTTCATGATGCGGGATTCCCTTCTGGTGGTGCGTGTCGGACTCGAGCGGTTCTCAAGTCAGCCCTAGTAGAAACCGTGTTCTCGGCACAGGGTCAAGTCGCGCATTGCTGCAGCGTCGGCTCGAAGTCATCGCTCGTGGTATCGCCTGGGTGCACCTCGGCGCGTGCGAGGAGGCCGGCGCGAGCGAGCACGTCGATCTGGGCGGGGTTGTACAGCTCCACGATCGCCTCGATGAACGTCTCTCGCGTCACGCGCTCACTCTTCGACAGGCGCTCGGCTGGATCCGAAATCCACGGGTAGTCGATCATGTTCTGCGCGAGGGCCGGCGCGAGTCGTTCTGCGAGCCGCCGTCGGATTTCCTCGTCTGCATCCGCTGGGAGTGCCCTGATCTCGTCCCCGAGCGCATCGCTATCGGCGTCCACCTCGACCATGTGCCGCAGATCCGCCAATGCATCGTCATCGTAGAGCTGCGTGTAGACGTGGACGAGCGAGCTGTCCGAATCCGAGAGGTGGGATGCGACGGACGCGAACCCCGCCGGTGCATCGGCTGGGGCGTTGTCGCGCAGGATCGCGGCAATCTCGGCCCGAGCCTGCTCCAGGCGTTCGATGCTCGCCGCCAGCCGCATGTCGAGTTCCCGCAACGCATCGGGCATGCCCTCATCGCCGGCGCCGACAGGTCCGATCTTCGAGAGCGGCACCCCGAGATCGGCCAGTCGCCGAATGCGCAACAAGCGCACCAGGTGACGCACCCCGTACTGCTTGTAGCCGTTGTACCGGCGTTCGGGTTCGTCCAACAAGCCGAGCCGGTGATAGTGCCGGATCGTGTTCGCGGTCGTCCCCGCCAGATCGGCGAGCTGTCGTGTGCTCCAGGCCATGGGTATCTCCTTCGCAGCTGATTCCTCAGCGCTCAGTGGGCCGTGGCCGTCGCGACTTCGTCGTGGGCTGCGGTGCCACCGTCATCGCCGAGGAAGGCGAGAAGGGCCGCGTTGACGTCGTCGGCGTGCGTCCAAAGCAATCCGTGCGGCGCGCCTTCGATCTCGACGTACCGTGCTTCCGGCAACGCCTGGCGAAAGCGGCGGGCTGTTGCGCCGATGGGGAGGATCCTGTCGGCTGTGCCGTGCAGGATCAGGGTCGGCTTGCCGCTCGTGCGGATTGCGTCGACATCAGCGCGGAAGTCCTCGATCCACGAGGAGACGACGGCATGCGCTGCGACGGGAGCACTCGATGTCGCGACGTTCCAGCTCGCAGTAACCGTCTCGAGGCTGATGCGACTGCCGAGGTTCTCGTCGAGGTTGTAGAAGTCGGAGAAGAACCTGCTGAACCAGGCGAACCGATCGTCTCTTGCCGCGGCCTCGATCCCGTCGAAGACCTCTCGCGGAAGGCCATCGGGGTTGTCGTCCTGCGCCACGAGGAAGGGTTCGAGCGAAGCGAGGAACGCGAACTTCGCGACTCGCTCGTGTCCGTGCCGTGAGCAGTACCGGGCGAGTTCACCGGTGCCCATCGAGAACCCGACGACGATGACGTCACGGAGATCGAGGGTCGTCAGCACGATGTCCAGGTCAGCGGCGAACGTGTCGTAGTCATAACCGAACCCGACCTTCGAAGACCGGCCGAATCCACGACGGTCGTAGGTGATGACGCGGTATCCGGCGGCGAGCAATTCGCGCGTCTGACGCTCCCAGCTTTGCCCGTCCAGTGGATAGCCGTGGATGAGCACGACGGTCTGACCCGTGCCCTGATCCTCGTAGTAGAGGTCGATCGGCGAGCTGTTCTCGATGCCGACGGTGACGTATCCCATGTTGGAGGCTCCTTCTGCGGGGTAGAGATGGTCGGCGGTCGGTCGTCTCCCTTTCCGCCGTACCGTCAGGCTTGCACCGCCGGCAGGCCCTTCGCGTCGGTAGAAGTCACTCGGTCCTTGTTGCGAGGGCGAAACCGGCGAGTCCTGGCACGCGGTGTTCGCATCGGTGATACTTGCGTAGTACGGGTGGTGCCGCCGTGTTCTGAGGGGAGCCGCATTGGTGGGTCTGGTGGGAAGGCGCACCGAGCGCGAAGCGATCGAGATGCTCCTTTCCAAGGCGCATGGCGGGCAGAGCGGGGCGCTTCTGATGCACGGCGAGGCCGGCATCGGCAAGACTGCACTGCTCGAGTACGGGCGTGGCGTGGCTGAGGCATCCGGGTTCCGAGTCGAGTCGTCGGTGGGGGCGGAGTCCGAGACGCAGTTCGCTTACGCAGGCCTGCACCAGTTGTGTGCCCCGCTTCTGGAACACGTCGGGGCCTTACCTGATCCGCAGCAGACCGCTCTGGGCGTGGCGTTCGGGCAACAGCACGGTGAGGTTCCGGACCGCTTCCTGGTGGGTCTGGCCACTCTGAACCTGCTGGCCGAAGTCGCCGAGGTCGGACCGCTGCTGTGCCTCATCGACGATGCGCAATGGCTCGATGAGGCTTCGGGCCAGGTTCTCGCCTTTGTGTCGCGACGGCTGGGGGCCGAGCGAATCGCACTCCTGTTCGCCGTTCGCGACCCCGATCGGGAGCAGCAGGATCGCAACCGTGTCGACTCGGAGCGGACTGCGCTGACCAGGTTGCCGGAGTTGCACCTGCGCGGACTGGATACGGCCGACGCGCGGGCACTGCTGGTCTCGGCACTCGCCGTGCCGCTGGACGACAGTGTGCGTGAGCGTATCGTCGCCGAGTCTGGCGGTAACCCGCTCGCGCTTCTGGAGCTTCCGTTGAGCGCCCAGGCGGCGCAGCTGGCGGGCGGGTTCGAGCTGCCCCACTCCCTGAACGTTCCGCACCGCGTCGAAGAGAGCTTCAGCCGCCGCTCGGTCAGCCTGCCCTTGGACACACGCCTGCTGCTGCTCGTCGCGGCCGCCGAACCCACCGGCGATGTCGCCCTACTGTGGCGCGCGGCTGCCCGACTGGGGATCGCTGGAAGCGCGGCCGGCCCCGCCGAAGCTGCCGGACTGCTCGAGATCGACAGTCGAGTGAGGTTCCGACATCCGCTCGTGCGCTCGGCGGTCTACCGGGATGCGACGCCAGTCGACCAGCGTCGTGCACACGACGCACTGGCCGCCGCCACCGATCCGGATATCGATCCCGACCGACGTGCGTGGCACCGCGCGCAAGCCGTGCTGGGCGTCGATGAAGACGCAGCCGCGGAGCTGGTGCGCGCGGCCGGCCGCGCGCGCTCTCGCGGCGGGTTGGCAGCGTCGGCGGCGTTCATCGAGCATGCCGCGCGGCTCACTCCCGATCCTTCCGCGCGGGCGAGCCGGGAGCTGGAAGCCGCGTTCGCCACGTACGAGGCGGGCGCGTCCGAGGCCGCATCGGAGTTGCTCTCGCTCGCTGCAACAGGCCCGCTCGATGCGCTTCAGCAGGCGAAGATGGCGCTGCTGCGCGCGCGGATCTCGTTCCACCGGGCGCGAGGAGGCGGGGCGCTGGAAATGCTGCTGGACGCAGCCAGGAGTCTTGCCCCGCTGGACCCGGCGCTATCTCGAGAGACCTACCTTGATGCGCTGGACGCGGCGATCGTCACCGGCCGTGATGGCACCGGGGTGCGGCAGGTCGCCGAAGCCGCACGCGCCGCGCCCGCCTCGCCGGGGTCGCCGCGACCGGCGGATCTGCTGCTCGATGGTCTCGTGACGACGTTCACAGAGGGGTACGTGTCCGGCCTTCCCGGGCTGCGGAGGGCGTTGATGGCCTTCTGCAGTGACGAGCCCGACACAGATGCCGCGAGCGATGTCGACCTGCGCCGGTGGGGGTGGCTCGTCGCCCGGACGGCGATGGCGGTCTTCGACGACGGTTTGGCACACGATCTTGCCTCGCGGCACACCCGGCTGGCGCGCGAGGCGGGAGCGATGTCCGCGCTCCCGACAGCACTGCTCGTCGAGTCGGTCATGCTGGTGCTCTTCGGCGAGTTCACGCGGGCAGCCGAGCAGACGATGATCGCGTCGGTGACCCGGACGGTACCGTTGCTGCACGCCCAACTCATCCTGAGCGCCTGGCGCGGCAGCTCGCACGACACCGCCGAGATCCACGCAGCGATCGTTCAGGAGTCCACCGTTCTCGGGCACAGCACCGAAGTCTCGCTGACACAATACGGGTTGGCCGTGCTGCACAACGGTGCGGGCGACTATCGGGCAAGTCAGGTGGCCGCGGCGGCGGCTTTCGAATCCGACGAGCTGAGGCACAGCAACCTCGCCCACTCCGAGCTCATCGAGGCCGCCTGGCGTTCCGGTCAGCCGGAGAGCGCGGTCGATGCGTTCGACGAGCTTTGCTCTCGCGCCGTCGCCAGTGGTACTCCGTGGGCGCTGGGACTTGCGGCGAGGGCACGTGCGTTGACCAGCATCGGATCCGATGCCGAGGAACACTATCGAGAGGCGATCGAGCAGCTGGCGCGGTCTCGCATGACCACCCAACTTGCGCGCACGCACCTCGTGTACGGAGAGTGGCTACGCCGCGAGGGGCGGCGCCAGGATGCCCGCGAGCAGCTGCGAACCGCTCATGAACTCCTGTCCGAGATGGGCGCCGAGGCATTCGCCGCGCGTGCCGCCCGCGAACTGGTCGCCACAGGGGAGCATCCGCGCAAGCGGCTCGCACAGCCTGCTGACGCGCTCACATCTCACGAGCTGCACATCGCACGATTGGTCGCGACCGGGGCGACCTCCCGTGAAGTCGGCGAGCAGCTCTTCCTCAGTCCGCGCACGATCGAAGCTCACCTGCGCAATATCTTCCGAAAGCTGGGCATCACCTCCCGACGGCAACTCCGGGAGCTTCCTCTCCGCTGACCCGCACCGCACCACAGGCGCGTCAGGGACTTCTACCGACGCGAAGCTCTCGACCCCGGGGCAAGCTTGGCAACACGTGCTAGGGAGGATCATGCGCGTGTCGGTGCGCTCGCAGACGCGACCGTCGAGTCTCTCGCATCCATGCTCGACGGCATCGATGTCGCGCCGGGTCAAACGGCGACGACGATGAGGAGTTCTACTTCGCGGTGAAGAAGCTCGTCGACATCGCCGTCAGCGAGAGCGATCTCGATTGGATCATTCTTCGACCGTCGATGCTCGTCGATCGTGCGGGAATCGGAAGAATCTCGCTCGGGCCCGCGCAGATGTACGACGAGATCGCACGCGAAGACGTCGCCGCTACCTTGGCGGAACTACTCCACGAGCCTCGGATCCGCCGGCAGATTCTCGAACTCGATCAAGGTACAACGCCGATCGTCGACGCCGTGCAGGCGAACGTCCGCTGAGCCTCGGGCATGCCGTCTGCTCGAGCGGGCGGACGCGCCGGATCTGCGCCGACCGTGCGGTTTCACCGACCACGGGGAGTGCGGTACCCAGCTCGTCGGCGACGAACGCGTGGTAGATCATTTGCCCAACGTCGGCCGGTGATTGGTCCGACGCGCTCGATGACCGTCGGCCCCGGGGCTGTTCTCGCCCTCCCTCCGGGTCGATACTGGGGTCATGACCGACCGTGACGACTTCCTGGCGTGGTTCCGCGGCCCGCTCTTCGACGCGGAACTCGCCCTCCACAACGGTGATCCGGGCCCTCGGCGTGCCCTGTGGTCGCGCGCTGAGCCGGTGAGCGTGCTCGGCGCCTGGCGCAACGCGACCGGGCAGGCCGAGATCGATGAGCTCTTCACATATCTCGCCGCCAGCTTCTCGGACTGCACGTCGTCGACGGTCGAGCTCGTGGCGTTCGACGTGGCCGGCGACATGGCGTACACCGCGGCCTTGGAGCACACCTCGGTCTCGGTCGACGGGCAGCCCCGCACGTACACCTTGCGGGCGACGCAGGTGTATCGGCGTGAGGGCGGCCAGTGGCGGGTCACGCATCGGCACGGTGACACCGTCGCCGAATGACGCCCCTCGAATCGGTAGAGGGCTTGACCATCCCGACCGTAAGGCGTAACTTACCGTTCGTGAGCACTTACCGAACGGATGCAGCGTGGGATGCGCTGGGCGATCGAACGCGCCGCGCGATCGTCGAGCGCCTCGCCGAGCGGCCGCGGGCCGTCGCCGAGCTCGCCGATCTGCTTCCGGTCAGTCGGCCGGCCGTGTCGCAACACCTCAAGGTGCTCAAGCTCGCGGGGCTCGTGACCGAGCAGGCGGCCGGCACACGCCGGATCTACCGACTCGAACCGGCCGGCGTGATCGCAATGCGCGATCAGCTCGACACCTACTGGAATCGCGCACTCGTGGCGTACAAGGGCGTCGTCGAGCAGGAAGGGGAATGAACGATGACTGAGACACTGGCACCGGTCGTGCGGCAGGAGATCGTCGTGGAGGCGCCGATCGAACGCGCATTCGCCGTGTTCACCGAGCGCTTCGGCGACTTCAAACCGCGAGAGCACAATCTGCTCGATGTGCCGATCGCCGAGACGATCTTCGAGCCGCGTGTGGGCGGGCACATCTACGACCGCGGCATCGACGGCAGCGAGTGCCGCTGGGCGCGGGTTCTCGCGTACGAGCCGCCGGGGCGTGTCGTCTTCAGCTGGGACATCGGGCCCACCTGGCAGCTCGAAGGCGATGTCGAGAAGACGAGTGAGGTCGAGGTTCGATTCGTCGCCGAGTCGGCCAGCCGCACGCACGTCGTGCTGGAACACCGGGGCATCGAACGGCACGGTCCCAGTTGGATCGCCGTCAGCGACGGCGTCGCCGGCGATGAGGGCTGGCCGCTCTACCTCGCACGATACGCCGCGCTGTTCGACGGGATGCAGTGAGCGAACGGGGCCGCCTGAGCAGAGGCATCGGCGTGGAGAAAACGCACACAGGCCTTGCAGCGCGGTTGCGTCGCCGGGTTCTCGAGACGGGCGTGATCGACCCGGCACTGCGCGAGGGCGCGATGAGCCTCGGGGCGGGCGGTGTCGCGAGCATCACCGAGCCGTAGGCGGCGCTCGCAGAGCAGGTCGGACGCGCGTCGTACACGGTCACGGATCGTCAGGTCGAGGAGGTTCGCCGGGCGGCGGGCGACGGCGTGCGCAGCCGCCTGCTGATCCGCATGATCTCCCGGTTCGCGGGGTGTCGTCTGCCCGACGCCGCGCGGGTCGCCTTCTACGACCGGAAGTTCGCGGGGCCCGCCCACCGTGCGATCGCCGTCAAGGGCATGGACCCCGGCCTCGCCGACGCCGTGCTGGCCGACCACCGCACGGCGCCGATCTCGGAACGGCTCGCGGCGGCGCTCGTGTTCCTCGAATGCCTGACCAGGAACCCCGACGAGTTGTCGGCCGCAGATGCTCAGGCGGCGCTCGCCGCGGGCCTCAGTCGGCAGGATCTCGAGGACGTGGCGGCGGTCGGCGCGGTCTTCGCCGTCATCACCCGCAACGCCAACGCGCTCGACTACGAGATTCCGAGCGTGCACGATTTCGACCGCGCCGCGAGCATGCTGCTGCGGCGAGGCTACGCCTGAGCCCAGACCTCGGCGATCGGGATGTCGCGGCGCACGATCCTCGACGCGGCCCGGTGCCCCGAGCACAGCGCGGCGACCACGGTCGCAGGGTCGTCGGTCCACGTCGCCTCGCCGGCCAGGTGCAGCACTCCGCCGACCGGCGTCGCGAGATCGTCGTGGTCGGCCGTCGTCGAGCCGATCGTCATGTAGGCGTACGAGCCGCGTGCGAACGGGTCATCCTGCCAGGCGGTGATGTGCACGCCGCTCGGCTGCTGCACTCGCTCGCCGTAGAGCCGGCGCAGCTGTGCGAGCACCGACTCGACGACCTGCTCGTCGCCCCAACCGCGCGTCGCCTCGGCCGCCGGGCCGGCGGCGAAGGTGAGCAGCGTGGGGGTGCCGTGCAGTGGCGTGAGGTCGTACCAGGAGTGCCACCAGCGGCCCTCGGGCCCCTGCTGTCGGATCGCGTAGACGCCGTCGTCCCAGAACTTCGTCGGAAACCGCAGGAAGACCTTCTCGAACGCGTTCATCGCGAGCCGGCTCAGGGCACCCGCGGCGGGTTCGGGCAGCGGCGGCTCGATGACGAAGTCGCGTGAGCGAAGTACGCCGACCGGCACCGTCACCACGGCGGCGTCGGCCGTGAACGTACCGCGGTCGGTCGTGACGGTGACGCCGGCGTCTGGCGGGGCGTCTGTGCCGGCACCGGCACCAGCGTCGGCTGCAGCCCACCGCACGTGGGTGACGACGTGTTCGAGACGGATGTCGAGCCCCACGGCGAGTCGCTCGGGCAGCCGGTCGTAGCCGTCGGGGAAGACGACCTCGTCGCCGTCGATCGCGTCGTCGTCGAGGCCGTGCGCGGCGAGATCCTCGATCCAGGCCCCGTACTGCTCCTCCGAGCGGTGCTCCACGAACTCGCGCACGCGCTGGGTGCGCTCGGCGGCCCAGCCCTGGCGGGCGAGCGCCGCCTCGGTCACGTCGCGGTACGAGGCATCGGGTGCGGAGGCCGCGACGACGTCGACGAGGGCGGCGTCGACCGTGCGAACGTCATCGGCGAAACGCTGCGCCGCGACATCCGAAAGCCGTTCGCCGTCGGTGCCGTAGTACGCGATCGGTCGGCCGTCGGGCTGGTACCCGCCGACCGTGAACTCCATCGTCGGCATGCCGAACGCCGCGGCGGCGGCCGCGACCGGGCTGCCGGTGACGCCGTGGATCCAAGATGCGCCGAGGTCGGTGACGTGCCCGTCGCTGCGGTCGGTGCAGACCCGGCCGCCCACCCGGTCGCGGGCCTCGAGCACGACGACGCGGCGGCCCGCCCGCGCCAGCAGGCGAGCGGCGGTCAGCCCGGCCACACCGGCACCGATCACGATCGTGTCGGTCTGACTCATCGATCCCCCTTCAGCGTGGATGCCTCGTCCCTCCGCCCCTCGGACACTATCGTCTGCCGGGTCGGGCCCGCGCGAACGACCGCTCCAGCCGGCCGAGCCCCTCGCGGATCGTGGCCGGGTCGTAGGTCGTGAACGAGAGCCGCATCGTGGCGGCATCGGGCCGATCGGAGTAGAACGGCGCACCCGGCACGAACGCGACGCGCTCCTCGATGGCGTCTGCGAGCCGGTGCGCGGTGTCGTGCCCGGGCGGCATCGTCGCCCACACGAACATCCCGCCGTGCGGGGTGCTCCACGTGCTTCCCGCCGGAAGCGTCTGCGGCAGGGCCGCGAGCATCGCGTCGCGGCGCTCGCCGTAGGCGGCGCGGATCCGGCTGAGCGACGTCTCGAGGCCGCCGCCCGTCACGTACAGCGCGGCGGCGGCTTGATCGACGGTCGAGGTGTGCAGGTCGGCGGCCTGCTTCGCCACGACGACGGTGGAGTGGATGTCTGGGCGAGTGCGGAGCCACCCGAGGCGCAGGCCAGGGGCGAGCACCTTCGAGAAGCTGCCGACCGTGATCACGTGGTCGGGGGAGTGGGCGGCGAGGTACGGCAGCGGCTCGCCCGAGTAGCGCAGCTCGCGGTAGGGCTCGTCTTCGACGACGCGAAAGCCGTGGGTGGCGGCGAGCCCGGTGACGCCCTCGCGCGTCGCGCGGTCGAGGCTCGTGCCCGTCGGGTTCTGGAACGTCGGCACGGTGTACAGCAGCTTCGGGTGGTGCTGTTCGGCCGCACGGCCGAGCGCGTCGAGATCGATGCCCCCGGCCCTCATCGGCACGCTCACGATGCGCGCCCCTGCCATGGTGAAGGCCTGCAGGGCGGCGAGGTAGCTCGGGCGCTCGACGAGCACCGTGTCGCCGGGGTCGAGCAGCGAGAGCGCGAGCAGGCTGAGCGCCTGCTGCGACCCGGTCGTGATGAGGATCTCGTCGCGTGTCGTCGGCAGGCCCTGGGCGGAGTATCGATCGGCGATGAACTCGCGGAGCGCCGGGTTGCCCTCGCTCGTCGAGTACTGCAGGCGGGCGGGATCGGCCAGCGCCGTCTCGAACGAGCGTCGGAGCCCGACGAGGTCGAAGAGGTCGGGGGCGGGCAGGCCGCCGGCGAACGAGATGACGTCGGGGTGCTCGGTCAGCGCGAGCAGATCGCGCACCGGCGAGCGAGTCATGCCGCCGACGCGTCGGGAGGGGCTGGGCAGTCGGACGGATGTGTGCATGAAGACCTCGGTACGGGAACGGCGGAACGACGTGGCCGTCTCGATCGTGTCCCCGGCCGGGTGAGGCTGCCATCGTGGTCGGATGGCGTGTGCTTGCATTCACGGTACAGGCCGAATCGGGCGCGCCCGACCGCCGGAGCGCGTACGGCGGCGCTGTGCCTCAGGCGTGAGCGCCGCGTGCGAGCTTCGCGTCGAGTGCCGCGAGGTCGGGCACGAACCAGGCGTCGCCGCCGCGATTCGCCTCCCAGACGAAGGCGTCGAAGGAGTCGCTGGCGGCGGTGTGCTCCGAGACGTCGCCGATCACCGCGACCCGGAGTCGATACGTGCCGAGCTTGCCGAGCAACTCGCCGGCGAAACCGCTCGAGAGGTCGAAGAACCGCTCGTCGAGCCGCTCGACGGGAATCGCGATGAGCGTCGCCTGATTCGACCAGGCGCCGCCGACGAGGTCTGAGGCATCGTCGTCGGTCGCGATCGCGGGGCCGTCGATGTCGAGCCGGTGGATGCGAGTTCCGTGGACTTCTTCGATGGGCATGACCCCACGTTAGCCGGGTGGGCGCACGAGGCACGCGAAACGAGCGGATGCCGCGGGGTGCATGCAC
>NZ_JBSHJY010000053.1:0-20223 GCF_053619715.1 Agromyces sp. NPDC055520
TGTCAGGAGCGGCACTACTCCCACTCGATGGTGCCCGGCGGCTTCGACGTGACGTCGAGCACCACTCGGTTCACCTCGGGCACCTCGTTCGTGATGCGGTTCGAGATCTTCGCGAGCACGTCGTAGGGCAGGCGCGTCCAATCGGCGGTCATCGCGTCCTCCGACGAGACGGGCCGCAGCACGATGGGGTGGCCGTAGGTGCGGCCGTCGCCCTGCACGCCCACCGAGCGCACGTCGGCGAGCAGCACGACGGGGCACTGCCAGATCTCCTGGTCGAGGCCTGCAGCGCTCAGCTCCTCACGGGCGATCGCGTCGGCCTCGCGCAGCAGGTCGAGCCGCTCGCGCGTGACCTCGCCGACGATGCGGATGCCGAGCCCGGGGCCGGGGAACGGCTGACGCCCCACGATCGCCTCGGGCAGCCCGAGCTCGCGGCCGATCGCGCGCACCTCGTCTTTGAAGAGGGTGCGCAGCGGCTCGACGAGCTCGAACTGCAGGTCTTCGGGAAGGCCGCCGACGTTGTGGTGGCTCTTGATGTTCGCGGTGCCCGTGCCGCCGCCCGACTCGACGACGTCGGGGTAGAGCGTGCCCTGCACGAGGTACTTGATCGGCTCGCCGTCGGCGTCGGCCTCGGCGATGAGGTCGCGCTCGGCCTGCTCGAACGCGCGGATGAACTCACGACCGATGATCTTGCGCTTCGTCTCGGGGTCGCTGACACCGGCGAGTGCCTCGATGAACGTGTCGGCGGCATCGATCGTGACGAGGCGGATGCCGGTGGCGGCGACGTAGTCGACCTCGACCTGGCGGCGCTCGTCTTTGCGCAGCAGACCGTGGTCGACGAAGACGCAGACGAGCTGGTCGCCGACGGCCTCGTGCACGATCGCCGCGGCGACCGCGGAGTCCACGCCGCCGGAGAGACCCGCGATCACGCGACCGGCGCCGACCTGCTCGCGGATGCGCGCGACCTGCTCGGCGATGACGTTGCCCGAGTTCCAGTCGGCGGGGATGCCGGCGGCGCGATGCAGGAAGTTCTCGATGATGCGCTGGCCGAACTCCGAGTGCTTGACCTCGGGGTGCCACTGCACGCCGTAGAACTTCTTCTCGTCGTCGGCGAACGCGGCGACGGGCGTCGACGCGGTCGAGGCGAGCACTTCGAAGCCCTCGGGCGCACGCGACACCGAGTCGCCGTGGCTCATCCACACGGTCTGGTGGGCGGGCTGGCCCTCGAGCAACGCGTTGCCCGATGCATCCGTCACCGTCGCAGCCGTCGCGCCGTATTCACGCAGGCCGGTCTGCGAGACCTCGCCGCCCAGCTGCGTGGCCATGACCTGGAAGCCGTAGCAGATGCCGAGCGTCGGCACGCCGAGCTGCAGGATGCCCTCGTCGAGCGCGGGCGCCCCCGCTTCGTAGACCGACGACGGCCCGCCCGACAGCACGATGCCGATCGGGTTCTTGGCGGCCACCTCGGCTGCGGTGATCGTGTGCGGCACGATCTCGGAGTAGACGGATGCCTCGCGCACGCGCCGCGCGATGAGCTGCGCGTACTGTGCGCCGAAGTCGACGACGAGCACCGGCCGCTGCGCGGTGGGCTGCGCGGTGGGCTGCGCTGCGGGCTGCTCGGTCGGCTGCGCTGCGGGCTGATCGGTCACGGCTGGGCCTCCACGGTGTTGTCGGAAGTGTCGGACGTGTCGGAACTCGCGGCCTCCGCCGCCTCGCGACCGTCGAGGTAGCCGCGCACCTCGCGCCCGATGCGCACCTCGAGGAAGAACGAGAGCAGCGGCACGATGCCGCCGAGCGCGATGACGATGAACCGCATGAACGGCCAGCGCATGAGGCTCCACAGCCGGAAGTCGCTGAAGAGGTACACGACGTAGAACCAGCCGTGGGCGATGAGGATGCCGGTCGAGAGGTTGACGCCCGTGCCGGTCGACTCGAGCCCGGTGGCCGTCTCGACCATGGGGGCGAAGGCGAGCACGCCCTGATCCCCGAAGGCGAAGAGCTCGTAGTGCAGGCCGTACTTCACGATCATCTCGGCGCAGAGCAGCAGCAGCATGACGCCCGTGATCACCGAAGCGACCTGGTAGAACTTCAGCGCCCCGCGAATGCGCGGCAGATCGGCGGATTTGGGCTCGAGGGGCATGACACCAGTCTACGCGGCGTCCGGGGCATGGAAATCGATGGTCAAGCGGATGCCTCGGCCTGCTCCTGCTCGTCGCGCTCACGCTCGACGGCGTCGCGCACGAGGCGGTACCAGAGGTAGATCGCGAACCCGGCGAAGACCGCCCACTCGATCGCGTAGAACACGTTGAGCCAGTCGAGCTGCTGCTCCTGTTCGGGCGGCGGCGAGGCGATCGCTTCGAGCCCGGCGCCCGCTCCGCCGAGTGCTCCGGCGGGCGGCTCGGCGGCGGTGACGTAGCCGAAGTACACGGGCCGGTCGTCGTAGTCGGCCCAGATGTTGATGAGCTGCGCGACGGCGACGGTCTGCATGGCGAACGGGTCGCCGTCGTGGTCGGGGGCGATCGGCGCCTCGCTCGGCAGGAACCGGCCGGCGATCGTGATCGGTTCGCCCGGATCGATCGACCGTTCGAACGCCTCGGCGGCCGCGCGCGCCGTCGCTTCGTCGGCCGCCCAGCCGAGGGCGACGGGCAGCCCGCCGGGAGTGCCATCCGTCACCTCGAGATGGACGACCGGCCAATAGCCCGCGACGCCGTCGTTCAGTCGGCCCTCGACGACGACCGCGTCACCCGGCACGACGGTGCCCGTCACCTCGACGAGCTGGGCGGTCGCCGACTGCTCGGTCGGCTGGTCGGGCTCGGCGAGGCCCGTGAAGGGCCGCACGTCTTCGGTCGGCCGCTCGACGACGACCGAGGACTCGACGGCCCGTGCGAGCTGCCACTGACCGAGCGCGGCGAACCCAGCGGCGATGCCGAGGGCGAGGAGCAGGGCGAGCACCCATCGGGGGCGCAGCATCATCTGCAGCATCAGTCGCGGGCTCCTCGATTCGGCGGCCCCGCAAGTCTATCCGCGCTGAAACGCGAAGGTCGCAACCGCCTGCGTACAGCGGTTGCGACCTTCGCGCGGTGTGCGGGTCGACTTCGGGGTCAGCGCCGGCTGGGCTGTGCGCGACGGCGCACCAGGCGGAATCCGACGAGGCCGGCACCGGCGGCGAACAGCATGGCAGCCAGGCCGACGATCAGGCCGGCGTCGACGCCCGTATCGGGCAGTGCCGCGGGCTTGGCCGGCGTGACCGGCGTCACGGGCGCGGCCACCGGCACGAAGCTGTACTCCACGCCGTCGAACGCGAGCGAGGCGACCACGGAGGGGGTGGTCTCCTGTGCGAGCACTCCGAAGGCGAGCACGTCGACCGTGCCGTTGGCCTCGATGGCCTCGATCAGGTCGCCGAGCAGCACGGGGGTGTTCGCGGCGATCGCCGCGGTGGTCGCGGTGGCGGGGACGGCCTTGCTCGAGACCCACTGGTCGCCGAGCGCGAACGTGGTGGTACCGGGTCCGGCGCCGAAGGCCGGGCGCAGGGTGGTGAACGTGTTCGCCTCGCCGAAGAAGATCGGCACCTGGAAGAAGACCTCGCCGCTGACGACGTCGACATCGGCCGAGGTGATCAGCTGGGCGAGATCGGCGTCGGCGAGTGGGGTTGCGAGGCCGTTGATGATCTGCGAGTTCGCGCCGTTGCCGAGGCTGAGTCCCTCGTCGGTGATGCCGAAGGCCGGTGCGGCGTTGGTGTAGCCCTCGTGCCAGCCCGGGTAGGTCGACTCGTCGGGCCGGATCTCGGCGGCCGTGACATCCACCGTCGACGTGACCGGGATCGCCGTGACATCACGCGTGAACAGGAAGGTGTCGGGGCCCCAGGTGATCGACTCGATGCCGCTCGGGTTGGCGGCCTCGGCGAAGACGCCGAACCCGGAGTAGCGCAGATCGGTGTCGGCTTCGAGGCTCGCGAGCAGCGCCGAGAGTTCGACCGGCGCATTCGCCGTGACGTCGCCGATCGTGCGGCTCGAGGTCCAGAGGTCGGTGAGCGCGGCGCTGTGCGGGCCGGTGGGGAAGCCCGCCACCGGGCGGAGCGTGCCCCAGCCCGCGGCGGTGGTCACGGCGACCTGCGAGAACACGACGCCGCGAGTGACGCCGATCTCGGAGCCGTCGATGAGCGCACCGAGCTCGGCTGCGGTCGTCGGCAGGCCCTGCGCGCCGCTGTCGACCAGGCCGTTCAGGATCTGCGAGTTCGCGCCGTCGGCGAAGCTGAGACCGTTCCAGTGCAGCGAGAACGCGGGCGTCGCGTTGCCGTTGCCCTCGTGCCAGCCGAGGTAGCTCGACTCGTCGGGCGCGATGCTCGTCACGTGGGTGGTCGCAGCCGAAGCCGGGGCTGCGACGACGAGCGCCGCTCCGGTGAAGGCGAGCGCGAGGGCTGTGGCCCCCGCGACACTACGGGTCAAGCGCATCGGTGCAACTCCTCCAAGAAAGGGAAGGCGCCCGAGTCCGGGCGCTCTGCGAGCAGGCTAGTCCGAAGCGGACGCCGTTTCCCATTTCTGTCGTCTCGTTCGTGTAACGAACCGCGGAATCATGCGGTCGGAACCCCCCGAACTGGAGGCGTTCAGTCGACCTTCACGATGTCGGGCGCCTCGAGCCGTACCCGGTCGGCCGATTCGTCGTCGGGCTGCTCTTGCGACGCTCGCTCGGCTTCGACGCGCTGCAGGTAACGCTCGACCTCGAGCGTCTGCCGTGCCGTGTCCCAGCCGAGCGCCTTGCCCATGAGCCTCGCAGCGACGGGGGCGGCCGAGACGCCGCGGTCCCACGCCTCGATCGAGATGCGCGTGCGACGGGCGAGCACGTCGTCGAGGTGCAGGGCCCCCTCGTGCGTGGCGGCGTACACGACCTCGGCGCCGAGATAGTCGTCGGCGCCCGGCAACGGCTCGCCGAGCTTCGGGTCGTCGCGGATCAGGTCGAGCAGTTCATCGGTCATCGTGCCGTAGCGGTTCAGCAGGTGCTCGATGCGCACCTCGTGCACGCCGAACGCGCGCGCGATCTTGCCGCGCTTGTTCCACGCCGCCTGGTAGCCCTCGGCGCCGAGCAGCGGGATGTCCTGCGTCGTCGATTTCGGCACCTTGCCGTCGAGCGCGTCGGCGGCCGCGTCGATCGCGTCCTTCGCCATGACCCGGTAGGTCGTCCACTTGCCGCCCGCGATGACGACGAGACCCGGCACGGTGTGGGCGACGAGGTGTTCGCGCGAGAGCTTCGAGGTCTGGTCGCTCTCGCCGGCGAGCAGCGGACGCAGACCGGCGTAGACACCCTCGACGTCTTCTCGCGTGAGCGGGATGCCGAGCACCGCGTTGACGTGCTCGAGCAGGTAGTCGATGTCGGCGGCGGTCGCGGCGGGATGCGCCTTGTCGAGGCTCCAGTCGGTGTCGGTCGTGCCGATCAGCCAGTGCCGGCCCCAGGGGATGACGAACAGCACGCTCTTCTCGGTGCGGAAGATCATGCCCATCGCCGACTGGATGCGGTCGCGCGGCACCACGAGGTGGATGCCCTTCGACGCCCGCACCTTGAAGGTGCCGCGTTCGCCGACCATGCGCTGGGTGTCGTCCGTCCAGACGCCGGTCGCGTTCACGACCTGCTTGGCGCGCACCTCGAAGTGCTCGTCGGTCTCGAGGTCGTGCGCCTTCACGCCGACGACGCGTTCGCCGACCTTGACGAACCCCTCGACCTTCACCCGGCTGGCGACGTGCGCGCCGTAGAACGACGCGGTTCGCGCGAGGGAGGCGACGTAGCGGGCGTCGTCGACCTGGGCGTCGTAGTACGTGAGGCCGCCGACGAGCGCGTCCTTCGAGAGCGACGGGATCGCGCGCATCACCTGTCGTTTCGACAGGTGCCGGTGGTGCGGAACGCCCGGCGGGCGCCCGCCCGTGTAGCTGAAGATGTCGTAGAGCATCATGCCGGCGCCTACGTAGAACCGCTCGATGACGCGGGTCTTCAGCGGGTACAGGAACCGCACGGGCTTCACGAGGTGCGGCGCGATGCGCTGCAGCAGCAGGCCGCGCTCGATGAGCGCCTCGCGCACGAGCCTGAAGTCGAGCTGTTCGAGATAGCGGATGCCGCCGTGCACGAGTTTCGACGATCGACTCGAGGTGCCCGAGGCCCAGTCACGGGCTTCGAGCATGCCGGTGGAGAGGCCGCGCGTGACCGCATCGAGCGCGGCTCCGGTGCCGACGATGCCGCCGCCCACCACGAGGATGTCGAGCTCTTTCTCTTTCAACCGGGAGATCGCGGCCGCTCGTTCTTCGGGCCCGAGCTTGGTCGAACGCGTCACGGACTTGAGCTTCGCCGACTTCTGAGTCGCCATCGTGCCACCTCATCCCCGCGGCCTCACGGCGTGCCGCGCGATCCGCTTCAACGCTACCCGAAGCCGCCGTGCTTGGCACCGCGGACTGCGCGCGTCAGACCGACTGATACGGAGCGACGACCGTGAACCCGGCCGCGCCGGTCACGCCGACTGATACGGCGCGACGCCCGTGAACCCGGCCGCGCCGGTCACGCCGACTGATACGGCGCGACGCCCGTGAACCCGGCCGCGCCGGTCACGCCGACTGGTACGGCGCGACGACGACGTCGACGCGCTGGAACTCCTTGAGGTCGGAATACCCCGTCGTCGCCATCGAGCGCTTGAGTGCACCGATCAGGTTCGTGACCCCGTCGGCCGACGGCGCGGGCCCGTAGAGCACCTCTTCGAGCGGCGCGACCTGGCCCACGTGCACGCGCATGCCGCGCGGCAGCTTCGAGTGGTGCGCCTCGGCGCCCCAGTGGAAGCCTCCGCCCGGGGCATCCGTCGCCCGTGCCAATGCCGTGCCGAGCATGACCGCATCGGCGCCGCACGCGATCGCCTTGACGATGTCGCCCGACTTGCCGACGCCGCCGTCGGCGATGACGTGGACGTATCGCCCGCCGGACTCGTCGAGGTAGTCACGACGTGCGCCCGCGACATCCGCCACCGCCGTCGCCATCGGTGCATGGATGCCGAGCGTCGCGCGTGTCGTCGACGCCGCTCCGCCGCCGAAGCCGACGAGCACGCCCGCCGCGCCCGTGCGCATGAGGTGCAGGGCCGCGGTGTAGGTCGCGGCGCCGCCGACGATGACCGGCACGTCGAGTTCGTAGATGAACTTCTTGAGGTTCAGCGGCTCTTGATTCTTCGAGACGTGCTCAGCCGACACGGTGGTGCCGCGGATGACGAACAGGTCGACGCCCGCCGCGACGACGGTCTCGTAGAGCTCTTGCGTGCGCTGCGGTGACAGCGCGCCCGCGACGGTGACCCCCGCCGCGCGGATCTCGGCGAGACGGGCGCTGACGAGCTCGGGCTTGATCGGCTCGGAGTAGAGCTGCTGCATGCGGGTCGTCGCGGCCTCGGGCGCGAGGCCGCGGATCTC
The DNA here is from genome assembly GCF_053619715.1 of Agromyces sp. NPDC055520. Lineage (NCBI taxonomy): Bacteria > Bacillati > Actinomycetota > Actinomycetes > Micrococcales > Microbacteriaceae > Agromyces > Agromyces sp. NPDC055520. Next base: position 7,425 of record NZ_JBSHJY010000053.1, read on the forward strand.
GGCGAGCACGGGCTCGGGGTCGTCGTAGCGGGTCCAGAGTCCCTCAAGGTCGAGCACGCCGAGGCCGCCGAGCTGGCCCATCATGATCGCCGTCTGCGGCGAGACGACGGAGTCCATCGGTGCCGCGAGGAACGGGATGTCGAACTGGTACGCATCGATCGACCAACCGACCGAGACGTCTTCGGGGTCGCGCGTGCGCCGACTCGGCACGATCGCGATGTCATCGAATGCGTAGACGCGCTGGCCCCGCTTGGAGCGGCCGATCTCGATCTCCTGGGTCACCACTCAACCCTACCCGGCCGATCCTCCACCGGCCGAGACCGGCCACGAGGAGCTACCGCGACGACATGACGCCGATGGCGACCGTGTCCGCACCCTGGTCGGCCGGCCGTCGCCGACGTTGCTCGCGCGCCGACTGCACGACGGCGAGCACCGCCGCAACGAGCACGAACAGGAACCCCGACACCGGCGCCGCACTCACCCCGATCAGCGCCACCAGCAGCAGCGCGATGCTCACCGCCCACGGCATCCGCCCTGCGCGCTCGAGAGCGGTCATGGCCACGCCCGCCACCACACCGAAGAATCCCGTCATCAAGAACCAGAGCGCCACCTCGAGGTCGCTCGTCACCGCTCCGAACCAGCCGTCGGCCAGTGCCTCGCCCAACGCCGGCGCGGACGCGAGCACCCCCACCGCCGTGTGCAGCGTGCACACGATGATGAGCGCCGGTCCGGCGAACGCCCTTCGATTGCTGCTTTTCTTGCTGTTCTGTCTCGTCATGCCGATCAGTCTGGGTTCCGGCACCCCCTCTGCGCCTCACCCGATCGGGCGACCCGCTCGCACCGCCACGCCCGCTCAGCGCGCCCGCGCCACGCGTGCCTCGTCCCACACCGGGGCGTCCGACTCGTAGACCTCGCCGTCGCCGCCGAACACGAGGAACCGGTCGAATCCGCGCGTGAACCAGCGGTCGTGCGTGACGGCGAGCACCGTGCCGTCGAACTGCGACAGCCCCTCTTCGAGCGCCTCGGCCGAGACGAGGTCGAGGTTGTCGGTCGGCTCGTCGAGCAGCAGCAGCGTCGCACCCGAGAGCTCGAGCAGCAGGATCTGCAGCCGCGCCTGCTGGCCGCCCGAGAGGTCGTCGAACCGCTGCAGCGCGGCACCGGCGAGCCCGTAGCGGTCGAGCGCCGAGCTCGCGGCCTCACGCGCCATGCCGTCTCGGTTCGCGTCGCCGCGGTGCAGGATGTCGAGCAGGGTGCGACCCAGGTACTCGGGGTGCTCGTGGTTCTGCGCGAACCAGCCGGGCACGACCCGCGCGCCGAGCACCGCGCGGCCCGCGTGGGGCACCCGGGCGAGCGACTCCCCCACGGTCGTGACGTGGCCCAGTGTGCGGTCGGGTTCGGTGCCCCCGCCCGCGAGCAGTCGGAGGAAGTGCGACTTGCCCGAGCCGTTGGAGCCGAGCACGGCGACCCGGTCGCCGTACCAGACCTCGAGATCGAAGGGCTTCATGAGCCCCGTGAGCTCGAGCCGCTCGCCGACGACGGCGCGCTTGCCCGTGCGGGAGCCGCGCAACCGCATCGAGACGGCCTGCGCGGGCGGCCGCTCTTCGGGCGGGCCGGCCTCCTCGAACTTGCGGAGGCGCGTCATGGCCGCTTGATACCGCGAGGCCATGCCGTCGTTGTAGGTCGCCTTGACCTTCAGGTTGGCCACGAGGGTCTTCAGCGCCGCGTGCTGCTCATCCCATCGGCGGCGCAGTTCGTCGAGTCGTTCGAAGCGCTCCTCGCGCGCCAGGTGGTAGCCCTCGAAGTTGCCGCCGTGCACCCATGCGGTGTTGCCCGCCGCGCCGAGCTCCAGCGTCACGATGCGGTCGGCGGCGCGCGCGAGCAGTTCGCGGTCGTGCGAGACGAGCAGCACGGTCTTCGGCGTCGCCCGCAGCTGGGATTCGAGCCAGCGCTTGCCGGGCACGTCGAGCGAGTTGTCGGGCTCGTCGAGCAGCAGCACCTGCTCGGGCCCGCGCAGCAGCGCCTCGAGCGCGAGCCGCTTCTGCTCGCCGCCCGAGAGCGTTGCGAGCTCGCGCCACTTCGCGCGTTCGTACGGTATGCCGAGCGCCGCCGTCGTGCAGTGGTCCCACACGACCTCCTGCTCGTAACCGCCCGCCTCGGCGTACTCGGCGAGCGCGGTCGCGTAGCGCATCTGGGCCGCGGTGTCGTCGTGTTCGATGAGGGCGGTCTCGGATGCTTCGAGCTCGACGGCCGCCGCGCGCACACGGGTCGGCGCGACCGAGACGAGCAGGCCTTGGACCGTGGCATCCATACCCTCGATCGTGACGCCGGTGCCGACGAACTGGTCCATGACCCCCAGGCCGCCGTCGACCTGCACGCTGCCCTCGTCGGGGCGCAGCTCGCCGCGGATGATGCGCAGCAGCGTCGACTTGCCCGCGCCGTTGGCGCCGATCAGGGCCGTGGTGCGGCCCTCCGTCACGCGGAACGCGAGGTCGGCCAGCAGCGGCCGGCCGTCGGCGAGCGAGAATGAGACGCCGTTGACGTCGATGAAGCCCATGGGTTGTCCGTTTCGTTCTGCGGCTCCCATGGACTCGATCGCCCGGTGCCGCACCGCCCGATGGGCAGCCGACCAGACTAGCGCGCCTCGATCGCCTCTGCCACCCGCAGCCGTTCTGCGGCAAGCTGGAGCCATGCAACGCATCGCAGCCGAGCCCCTCGACCTCCTCCGCAGCCGCACGAGCGCGAAGTGGCGCCTCTACCCGGCAGACGTGCTGCCGCTGCCCGTCGCCGAGATGGACTACCCGCTCGCCGACCCGATCAAGGCGGCTCTGCACGCGGCCGTCGACCGATCCGACACCGGGTATGCGGTCGGCAGCCTGCCCGTGGCCGAGGCGTTCCAGGGCTTCGCCGGCACCCGTCTCGGCTGGCAGGTCGACCCCGCACGCGTGACCTGCACGGCCGACGTCAGCATGGGCATCGTCGAGGTGCTGCGCCAGGTCACCGAGCCGGGCGACGGCGTCGTCATCACGCCGCCGATCTATCCGCCGTTCTTCGACCTCGTCACCGAGGCGTCGGGGCGAGTCGTCGAGGTGCCGATGCTCGGCGGCATCGACGAGGGCTGGTCGCTCGACCTCGACGGCATCGACGCGGCGTTCGCGGCCGGCGCCCGTGCGATGGTGCTGTGCAATCCGCACAACCCGATCGGCCTGGTTCCGGATGTCTCGCAGCTGGCCGCCCTCGCCGAGATCGCGGCCCGACACGGCGTCACGATCGTCTCCGACGAGGTGCACGGCCCGCTCGTGCAGCCGGGCGTCGACTACGCTCCGTTCCTGACGGTCTCGGATGCCGCTCGTGAGCACGGCATCGCCGTGACGGCCGCGACCAAGGCGTTCAACATCGCCGGGTTGAAGGCGGCCCTCATCGTCTCGGCGAGCGAGCGCGGCGACGCGGTGCGCGCGGCGCTGCCCTACGAGGTCGAGTGGCGCATGAGCCAGTTCGGGTCGATCGCCTCGGTGGCGGCCTTCCGGCACGGCGGCCCGTGGCTCGACGGCGTGCTCGCGAGCCTCGACGACAACCGGAGACTGCTCGCCGAGCTGCTCGCCGACGAGCTGCCGGGCGTGCGCTACCGGCTCCCCGATGCGACGTATCTCGCGTGGCTCGACCTCTCGGCGCTCGGCTGGGGTGACGACCCCGCCGCGTACGCCCTCGAACACGCGAAGGTCGCCCTCGGCATCGGCCCGACATTCGGCTCGAGCGTCGGCCGCGGGCACGCCCGACTGAACTTCGCGTGCACGCCCGAGGTGCTCGCCGAGGCGATCACGAGGCTCGCCGACGCGCGGCGAACGGTGGTCGAGTAGCGCCCGACGAAGGAGGACGCGTATCGAGACCCCGCACGAGGTCTCGATTCGCTCGCTTCGCTCGCTACTCGACCAGCGCGTGAATCAACGCGTGTAGTTCGGCGCCTCGACGACGATCTGCACGTCGTGCGGGTGCGACTCCTTGAGCCCGGCCGGCGTGATGCGCACGAACTTGCCCTTGCTCTTCAGCTCGGCGATCGTGCGCGCCCCGACGTAGAACATCGACTGGCGCAGGCCCCCGATGAGCTGGTACGCGACGGCCGACAGCGGGCCGCGGTAGGGCACCTGGCCCTCGATGCCCTCGGGGATCAGCTTGTCGTCCGACGGGACATCCGCTTGGAAGTACCGGTCTTTCGAGTACGAGGTCTTCTGGCCTCGAGTCTGCAGCGCACCCAGCGAGCCCATGCCGCGGTAGGCCTTGAACTGCTTGCCGTTCTGGAAGACGAGCTCGCCGGGGCTCTCGGCGGTGCCGGCGAGCAGCGAGCCGAGCATGACGGTGTCGGCGCCGGCGACGAGCGCCTTCGCGATGTCGCCCGAGTACTGCAGGCCGCCGTCGGCGATGAGCGGCACGCCGGCGGGCTTCGTCGCCTTGGATGCCTCGTACACGGCCGTGATCTGGGGCACGCCGACGCCCGCGACGACGCGCGTGGTGCAGATCGAGCCCGGGCCCACGCCGACCTTCACGGCGTCGGCGCCCGCGTCGACGAGCGCCTGCGCGCCCTCGCGGGTCGCGACGTTGCCGCCGATGACGTCGATGTGGGCGAACGTCGGGTCGGTCTTCAGCCGGCGGATGATGTCGAGCACGCCGGCCGACTCGCCGTTCGCCGTGTCGACGACGAGCACGTCGACCCCGGCGTCGCGCAGCGCCTCTGCACGTTCCCACGCGTCGCCGAAGAAGCCCATCGCGGCGCCGACGCGAAGACGGCCCTCGCCGTCTTTCGTGGCGTTCGGATACTGCTCCGACTTGTCGAAGTCCTTGACGGTGATGAGGCCCGTGAGGTGGCCCTCGTCGTCGATGAGCGGCAGCTTCTCGACCTTGTGCTTGGCGAAGATCGCGAGCGCCTCGTCGGGGTTCATACCGACGCGGCCCGTGATGAGCGGCATCTTCGTCATGACCTCGGCCACCGTGGTGGTGGGCTTCTCGAAGTCCGAGACGAAGCGCATGTCACGGTTCGAGATGATGCCGACGAGCTTGCCGTCGGCGTCGACGACGGGCAGCCCGCTGACGCGGTACATGGCGCAGAGTGCGTCGACATCGGCGACGGATGCCTCGGGCGTCGTCGTCACCGGATTGGACACCATGCCCGACTCGCTGCGCTTGACCCGGTCGACCATGTCGGCCTGGTCGGCGATCGAGAGGTTGCGATGCAGGATGCCGATGCCGCCCTGACGGGCCATGGCGATCGCCATGCGGGCCTCCGTGACGGTGTCCATCGCCGCCGAGAGCAGGGGGGTCGCAACGTTGATGCGGCGGGTCAGGCGCGACGTCGTGTCGGCCTCGCTCGGAATCACATCGGTATGGCCAGGCAGCAGGAGGACGTCGTCGTAGGTGAGTCCTGTGAGTCCGAACGGGTCGGCCTGGTCCATGTCGCTCCTTGTGTCGAGTTCTGCTCGATTGCCGCGCGCCGGTGATCGGGCCCGCGGTATCAATGTTAAGCGAGTTTGCATCCGAGGCATTCCCGGATAACAATCGAACGCCGTTTGCCTCATGAGCGAAACACATGAGACATAATCGGCACGTACTGTCGACGACGTTGTCGACAGGTAAGGACCGAACCCCGACGGCCACCAGCCTGACGGGCGCCCTTGGAGGTGCAGTGAAACCAACACGAACGCTCGCCCATCGGTCTCCAGGGAGGTGGCTCGTACTCCTCGGAATCCTCGCGTCCGCACTCACTCTGTCCGGCATCGCAGCGTCCCCTGCGATGGCGGAGGATGGGAGTACGGCCCAGGCTTCCGAAGAATTCGAGTACCACTTCACGGGGAACGTGCAATTCGATCGCGAGCCGCTCGAAGGCGTCAAGATCACGGTCGAAGGCGGCGGCTTCAAAGCCGACGCCGAGACCGATGCCGAAGGCAAGTGGCGCATCGGCGTGCCCGAGAAGGCCGAGTACGAGATCACCCTCGATGAGGACACGCTGCCCAAGGGGGTCGTCGTCGCGAAGGGCGAGGCCACGATCACCGCCGAATTCGGCCTCACGAAGCTGAAGGCGGTCAACTTCTTCCTCGGCGAGGGCGAACGCACGACGACGAACTTCGGCGCGCAATTGCTCGAACGCACGATCAACGGCCTCAACTTCGGCCTGCTGCTCGCGCTCGCCGCCATCGGCCTCTCGCTCATCTTCGGCACGACGGGGCTCTCGAACTTCGCCCACGCCGAGATGGTGACGTTCGGCGCCCTCATGGTTCTGACCTTCGGCGTCGACCTCGCCTGGCCGATCTGGCTGGCCATCGCGGTCGCCATCGTGCTGAGCGCCGCCCTCGGCTGGGGGCTCGACGCCGTCATCTGGAAACCGCTTCGCAAACGCGGCGTGGGGCTGATCCCGCTCATGATCGTGAGCATCGGCCTCTCCCTGGCGATCCGGTACACGTACCAGTTCTTCTACGGCGGATCGACTCGGCAGCTGCCGGGGGCCACCGCCCCGAAGGAGATCTCGTTCGGCGGCGTCCAGCTCTCGTGGGTCGACGTCGGCAGCATGATCGTCTCGGTCGTGGTCCTCCTCGCCGTCGCGTACTTCCTCGTGAGGACTCGTATCGGCAAGGCCACCCGTGCCGTCGCCGACAACGCGAGCCTCGCCTCGGCGAGCGGCATCGACGTCGACCGGGTCATCCGCATCGTCTGGGTGCTCGGCGCAGCGCTGGCCGGCCTCAGCGGCATCCTGTGGGCCTACTTCCGCCCCGGTGTCAGCTGGGACATGGGCTTCCAGATCCTGCTGCTGATCTTCGCCGCGGTCACGCTGGGCGGACTCGGCACCGCGTTCGGCGCCCTCGTCGGCTCCCTCATCGTCGGTCTCTTCATCGAGATCTCGACGCTCTGGCTGCCGAGCGACCTGAAGTACGTGGGCGCGCTCGTCGTGCTGATCCTCGTACTGCTGTTCCGACCGCAGGGCATCCTCGGTCGCCGCGAGAGAATCGGCTAAGGAGGACCGACCATGATCGACTGGATTCAGATCTTCTCCAACGCGGCGCAGGAGCTCATCAGCCCCACGACCGCGGCGTACGCGCTGGCGGCCCTCGGCCTCGCCATCCACTTCGGCTACACCGGCCTGCTGAACTTCGGACAGGCGGGGTTCATGGCGCTCGGCGCCTACGGCTACGCCATCTCGGTGCTCACGTTCGGGCTGCCGGTCTGGGCGGCCGTGCTCGTCGGCATCGGTGCGTCCGCCGTGTTCGCCCTGATCCTCGGTATCCCCACACTGCGGCTTCGAGCCGACTACCTCGCGATCGTCACGATCGCGGCGGCGGAGATCCTGCGGCTCATCTTCACGACGAACACCTTCGAAGCCGTCACGGGCTCCGCCCAGGGCCTCAACGGCTACAAGGGCAGCTTCGCCGCCCTGAACCCCATCCCGAAGGGCACCTACGGCTTCGGCCCGTTCCAGTACAACGAGTACGACTGGTGGCTGCGGATCGTCGCGTGGATCATCGTGGTGCTGCTCGCGCTGCTCACATGGCTCATCATGCGCAGCCCGTGGGGGCGCGTCATCAAGGGCATCCGTGAAGACGAAGACGCCGTTCGCGCGCTCGGCAAGAACGTCTACTCGTACAAGATGCAGAGCCTCATCCTCGGTGGCGTCTACGGCACCCTCGGCGGCATGATCTTCATCCTGCCGCGCGCGGTGGTTCCGGCGAACTACCAGACCTCGCTCACCTTCTTCGTCTACGCGATCCTGCTGCTCGGCGGGGCCGCCACGATCCTCGGGCCCATCATCGGCTCGATGATCTTCTGGGTGCTGCTCTCCTTCTTCTCGGGCTTCATCTCCCGTGCGGTCGAGGCGGGCTGGCTCCCGTTCATGACGCAGGTGCAGGCCGGACAGCTCCGGTTCATCCTCGTCGGCATCGCGATCATGCTGATCGTGATCTTCAGGCCTCAGGGCATCTTCGGAAACAAGAAGGAGCTGGCCTTTGTCAAGTGATGTCACTCCCACGTCCAAGCCGGTGAAGACCACCGGCCTCCACATCGGCGAAGCAGAGCCGGGATGCCGCAAGGTCGACCCGATCCTCATCGCCGACGGGGTCACCCGCACGTTCGGCGGCCTGAAGGCCGTCGACGTCGACCACGTCGAGATCCCTCGCGGCGCGATCACCGCCCTCATCGGCCCGAACGGCGCCGGCAAGACGACCTTCTTCAACCTGCTGACGGGCTTCGACAAGCCCGACACCGGCAAGTGGGAGTTCGAGGGGCGTTCACTCGCGCACGTGCCCGCCTACCGGGTCGCACGCATGGGGCTCATCCGGACCTTCCAGTTGACGAAGGCGCTGGGCCTGCTCAGCGTGCTCGACAACATGAAGCTCGGCGCGAAGGGCCAGAGCGGCGAGAACCTCTTCCGCGCGGTCTTCCCCTTCATCTGGCGCAAGCAAGAGGAGGAGATCGAGGCGAAAGCGGTCGAACTGCTCACCCGCTTCAAGCTCGACGCCAAGCAGACCGACTACGCGGCGAGCCTCTCGGGCGGGCAGCGGAAGCTCCTCGAGATGGCACGGGCGCTCATGAGCGACCCGACCCTCGTGATGCTCGACGAGCCGATGGCGGGTGTCAACCCCGCCCTGACGCAGTCGCTGCTCGATCACATCCTCGACCTCAAGTCGCAGGGCATGACCGTGCTGTTCGTCGAGCACGACATGCACATGGTGCGCCACATCGCCGACTGGGTGGTCGTCATGGCCGAGGGTCGCATCGTGGCCGAGGGCGATCCGCACACCGTCATGGAGAACCCCGCCGTGATCGACGCGTACCTCGGCGCGCACCACGACACCGATCTGGGTGTCACCGACACCGAGAACATCGAAGCCATCAAGGAGCTCATCGATGACGAACAGTGAATCCGCCGCGAGCGCGGTGATCGAGCCCCTCGGCGACGAGGTCGTCGCCGTCGACAACGTCACCGCCGGGTACCTCCCCGGCGTGAACATCCTGAACGCGTGCTCGCTCGTCGCGCGACAGGGTGAACTCATCGGAATCATCGGCCCGAACGGCGCCGGCAAATCGACCCTGCTCAAGTCCATCTTCGGACTCGTGAAGGTGCGCGAGGGCCAGATCCGGCTGAACGGTGAAGAGATCACGAACCTGAAGGCGAACAAGCTCGTCGCCAAGGGCGTGGGCTTCGTGCCGCAGACGAACAACGTGTTCCCGTCGCTCACCATTCAGGAGAACCTCGAGATGGGCCTGTTCCAGAAGCCCAAAGGGCTGAAGGAGCGACTCGAGTTCGTCACCGAGATCTTCCCCGAACTCGGCAAGCGGCTCACGCAGCGAGCCGGGTCGCTCTCGGGCGGTGAACGCCAGATGGTCGCCATGTCACGCGCGCTCATGATGGGGCCGCACGTGCTGCTCCTCGACGAGCCGAGCGCCGGCCTCTCCCCCGTGCGTCAAGACGAGGCGTTCCTGCGGGTGAAAGAGATCAACCGCGCCGGAGTCACGACCATCATGGTCGAGCAGAACGCCCGCCGCTGCCTGCAGATCTGCGACCGCGGCTACGTGCTCGACCAGGGCCGCGACGCCTACACGGGCACCGGTCGCGACCTGCTGAACGACCCGAAGGTCATCGGCCTCTACCTGGGCACGCTCGGGCAGGACTGACCGGCGCACGCGAACGACACAGAGGGGCGGATGCTGCGGCACCCGCCCCTCTTCGCTGCCCCCGCCCCTCTTCGCTGCCCCCACCCCTCTTCGCTGCCCCCACGCCGCCCTGTGCCCGCTTCGTTGACGTCGTGCAGCACTGCGCCCGCTTCGCTGACCTGCGCGAACGGACACTAGATGCCGCCTATGCAGATGCGGCATCTACTGCCCGCTCGCGCGGGCGATCCGCACATGAAAGCTCGGGCAGGCGAAGTACGGCCATGCCGCTGCCGCTGCCGCTGCCGCTGCCGCTGCGGCTGCGGCTGCGGCTGCGGCTGCGGCTGCGGCTGCGAGCCTCCCCTATCCCAGAGCTCGGCGAACGGGCAGTAGATGCCGCCTCATCAACGTAGAAGCGGCATCTACTGTCCACTCGCGGCACTGGGCTGGTCGCCTGCGGCGCTGCGCACGGTACGGCCACGCCACGCAGACGCACACGCACCCCGGGCACGCGAAAAGAGGGCCCCGGCCGAAGCCGGGACCCTCTCAGCGACCACCCGAACTAGTTGATGCGGGTGTAGGTGTTGTCGTCGCCGTACTCGTAGACGCCGATGGTCGCCTCGGTCGGGTCACCGTGCTCGTCGAGCGTGATGGGACCGGAAGCGCCGTCGAAGTCGATCTGCTTGCCCTCGGCGAGCAGCGCAGCGCCGTCGGCGAAGTTGGTGACCTTCTCGCCGTCGCCCGAGCCACCCGAGACCTGACGCAGGTACTTGGCGATCTCGGCACCTTCGGTGCTGTTCGCCGCGTACGCCGCGAGGGCCACGAGGATCGTCGCGTCGTACGACTCGGGGCCGTAGCTGAAGTCGGCGAGATCCGGGTTGACTCCGAGGAGCCGGTCGCGGAAGTCGTCGGCGAGCTTCGGGCCGGGCAGCGTGCCCTTCGAGCCGGCGATCAGGCCGGGCGCGAAGTCTGCGCTGTAGTCGGACAGGTTGCCGTCGACGAAGTAGAGCTGGTCGCCGGGGTAGCCCGAGCCGACGAGCGCCGGCACGACGACCTTCGCCTCGTCGAACGTGATGACCGCGACGGCGTCGGGGTTCGCGGCCGAGATGGCCGAGAGCTGCGCGTCGAAGTTCGAGTCGCCCGTGTTGAAGAGCTCTTCGGCCACGACTTCACCGCCTGCCGCCTCGAACGCCGCCTGCGTCGCCTTGGCGAGGCCGGTGCCGTACGGGTCGTTCAGCACGAGGAGGCCGAGCGTCGAGTTGCCGTCGTCTGCGATCTGCGTGCCGAGCACCTCGCCCTGAAGCAGGTCGGAGGGTGCCGTGCGGAAGTACAGACCGGCGTCTTCGTACTCGGTGAAGTCGGGCGAGGTGTTCGCCGGGGAGAACTGCACGACTCCCGCCGAGGTGATCTGGTCGATGACGGTGAACGAGACGCCCGACGATGCGGCACCGATGATCGCCGAGACGTCCTGCGAGAGCAGGTCGGTCACGGAGACGGTGGCGATGTCGGTCGTGGTGTCACCGGAGTCGCGGTAGACGACCTCGAGGTTCATGCCCGAGTCTGCGTCGTTGACCTCTTGCGCGCCGAGCGCGACGCCTGCTTCTTCGGGCGGGCCGAGGAACGCGAGCGTGCCGCTCTGGGGAAGGATCGTGCCGATCTTGAGGTCGAGGCTGCGCTCGCCGGCCTTGATGGGCAGTGCGTCTCCGGCGGTGTCTTCGCCGGGGTCGGCCGACTCGGTCGGCGCCGTGCCACCCGTTGCACACGCAGACAGGAGGAGGGTGCTGACGCCGGCGATGGCGAGACCCGTCCAGGCTGCGCGAGCCGAGCGCTTGGCCGTGGCCTTCGCGAATACGCTCATGTTGCTCCTTGGGACTGAAGGAAATTGGTACACAATGCAGCGCCATGGTGACGCCGTTGTCTGACAGTATTCCGCGCCAATGACGGAAACAAGACGCTGCGGTCACAACCCGGTAACACCGCGTCAATCGTTACCCTGTCGTCACCTCAGGCCGCTGCCACGCACGAAATTTGCGGATCGACCTGCCGTCACGCGAGGATCGCGCGCACGCGGCATCCGCTCAGGATCGCCGACCCGGCCGTGCAGCAGGCCGGCCCTGCGCCTCAGACGGGCTCGACGATCACCCGGCGCGAGGCGTGCACGCCTCGGAGCATGTCGACCGTCAGCACCACGAGCGCGAGCCACACGAGGCCGAAACCCACCCAGCGCTCGGGCGGCATCGGCTCCTGGAGGATGAACACGCCGACGAGGAACTGGATGAACGGCGCGAAATACTGGATGAAGCCCATGAAGATGAGCGGCAGCCGGCGGGATGCCGCGGCGAACAGCAGGAGCGGCACCGCGGTGACGGCGCCGAGCCCCACGAGCAGCACCGTGTGCCACACGCTGACGGTGCCGATGGTGAGCCCCGTCGTCATGGCGACGAAGACGAGTTGCGCGATCGCGAGCGGCGTCAGCCAGGCGGTCTCGAGGGTCAGGCCCGAGACGGCGTCGACCTTCGGCCCCACGCGCTTCTTGATGAGGCCGTAGAACCCGAACGAGAACGCGAGGATGAGGGCGATCCACGGCAGTTTGCCGTACCCGACGGCGAGCACGGCGACCGCGACGATCGAGATCCCGACGGCCGTCCACTGCGTCGGGTTCAATCGCTCGCGCTGCACGAACACACCGAGGAACACGGTGACGATCGGATTGATGAAGTAGCCGAGCGCGGCCTCGACGACCTGACCGGATGTCGCGGCGTAGACGTAGGTCTGCCAGTTGACGAAGATGAGCAGCCCCGCGAGTCCCATCGTCCACACGACCCGTCGGTCGCGGAGCAGCAGACCGAGCGCACGCCATGCGCGCGTGATCGTGATGAGCAGGGCGCAGAAGACGAGGGAGAACAGCACCCGCCACGCGACGATCTCGATCGGGCCCGATGGCGCGAGGGCGATGAAGTAGATCGGCAGGAAGCCCCACAGCACGTAGGCGCTGACGGCGTAGAGCAGACCTGAGCGGCTCGCACCAGGGGGATTCGCCGACGCGGAAGCCTGGAATCTGGAGCGCGATGACACCAGCACAGACTACGCCAGCGTCCGGCCGTGCCGGCGCCGGCAGGCGGTGGCGCGACGCACGCGACGGAGACGACGAGGCCCGGATGCCCCGCATGGGGCC
>NZ_JBSHJY010000054.1:0-20167 GCF_053619715.1 Agromyces sp. NPDC055520
CCCCGGGACCGATCAGGGGGCTGATCACAGGTCGTCCTCGCAGATGAGCGAACGGAGTATGTGCAGGGGCAGCCGTGCGGCGTGGCGCCCAAATCCCCTGAACGAGCAGCAAGATGAAGGGACCGGAACCGGGCGAGTGGATGCTGCGTGGCCGGCGCCGTGACGAGAGGCCGACGTCAGACCCGATGCACGAGGTGCTCGCCACGTCGCATCGCGAGCCGCACAGCAGACAACACGCTCTCCCAATCCTCGACGATCTGCTTGTGACTGAAGTTGAGCACCGTGTACCCCATCGCCCGCAGGTACGCCATGCGCGCACGGTCGTTCTCGAACGCCTCGCTGGTTCCGTGCGCCGAGTACCCCTCGCACTCGAAGACGAGTCTCTCCCCGATGAGCAGGTCGGCGAAGAACCCGCCCGGCAGTGCGGCCTGCGGGGCCGCGATGATCCCCGCTTCACGAAGGCGTTCGCGCGCCACCGATTCGCCGATGGCCTGGCTGAGCGTCGACGACCGCAACGCCGTCTGACGCCCCCGATCACTGAGTCGGTCGAGCAGATGCCGGAACTCCGCGGCCGAGAGCAGCGGCGGGCGATCTGCGCGAGGCACGTTCTCGCGTGCCGCATCGAGCATGCACACCGCCTCGAGCGCCGGCAGGCAATCGATCGCCTGCTCCAGCACGTCCACGATGTCGGGGAGAGCACCTCTCGGTCGGCCCGCTCCTGACCAGTGGAAGGCGAGCCGCTCATGCTCCTGCGTGGGGAGCACACTGCCCTTGCCGTCGAAGTCCCGACGGAACCGCGAGTCGTGCTCGCCGACTTCGACATGGAGGACATGCGCCGGCCTCAGCACGCGGAGGCCGAGAATCACGGCAGCGCTCGCGCACGCCACGCGGCCCCCGACCCTGATCGCCCGCTTGGCATCCACCGCGAGGACCGGGTCGATGTAGTGCCCGATTCGCGCGCGTTCGATGCTGCCGGATGCCACGGCCGCGGCGATGCGGCGGGGATGGATGCCGCGTGCGCGGAGATCCTTCGTGCGGCAGGTACCACCGTGGCTGCGGACGACATCGATCGCACTTGTCATGAGCACACGGTCGCGCTCAGGGCGACGGCGTGCCCGCGGCATCCGGCGATCTGTGGACAATTCAGCCCACGGCCGCCCTGTGGAGGAGCCGCACCGTCACCCGCTCTGTTGCCCGTTCAGGGGATTCTGGTGACACGCCGTACATCCAGCACGCACCGGCGGAGTGTCGCGAGAATCCCCTGAACGGGCAACCAACACGCCGCGCCTCACGCCGCGCCGAACTCCACCACGCGCCACGCGCCACGCGCCACGCCACGCGCCGCGCGCCGCGCCGGCGAGCTATGCGGACTCGTCGGCCGACGGTGAGGCGAGGAACTCGATGGCGGCCGTCTTGAACGCCCGCGACGTGAGCGTCGAGACGTGGTCGCGCCCCGGCACCGAGACGAAATCGGCGCCCCACTCGCGGGCGAGCTCCTGCACGCCGACGGGCACTGGGTCGTTCTCGCCGGCGACGAACAGCACCGGGATGCCGCCCGGAATCGACAGCGGCGCACCTGCGACGCCCTCGATGACGGCGAGCAGTGCCTCGCGGTCGGCGCCAGCCGCGACGGCGGGGCGCAGCACCTGCCCGATCACGGGGTCGCGCGGCACCTCGTCGCGAAGCAGCACGGCCCGCGCGTCGTCGATCGCCCACGTGGCGAAGAGCTCGTTCGGCCCTGCGCCGCCCACGACGACGCGACGCACTCGCTCGGGCGCACCCATGGCGAAGGCCGAGACGGCGCGGTTGCCCATCGAGTATCCGACGACGTCGACCACCGCGACCTCCGCGGAGTCGAGCACCGCGACGAGGTCGGCGCCGAGGAGCTCGGGCGCGTACGACGCAGCGTCGACGGGTTTGTCGCTCGTGCCGTGGCCGCGCAGGTCGAGGGTGATCGTCGTGCGGCCGGCATCGGCGAGCGCGCGCACCCAGCCGGTACCCTCCCAGGTGATCGACGCGTCGGACGCGAATCCGTGCACGAGCAGCACGGGCGGCAACGAGACATCCGCCTCGCCGCTTGTCTCGATATCGGATGCCGCGTGCACGCGATACCCGATGAGCACCCCGTCGGGTGCTTCGGCGTAGAGCGTCGGGGTCGCGGCCGGACCGTCCTGCCTCACGACGCGGCCCCGGCGGCCCCGTCAGCCCCGTCAGCCGCGTCAGCCGCGTCAGCAGCGTCAGCAGCGTCAGCAGCGTCAGCAGCGGCCCCGTCAGCGGCGTCGGGCCCGTCAGCAGCGTCGAGCACCGTCGACTCGACGATCGCGACGCCGGCGTGCCCGAGTTCGGCGAGCGCGGCGGCCGACGACTCGGCCGCGACGCCCGCGACGAGGTCGGTGAAGACGCGCACGTGCTGTCCGTGCTCGACCGCGTCGAGGGCACTCGCCCGCACGCAGTAGTCGGTCGCGATGCCGACGACGTCGATGTCGGTGATGCCCCGCGCGGCGAGCACGTCGCCGATGCTCGAGCCCGAGTCATCCGTGCCCTCGAAGATCGAGTAGGCGGGCACGCCCTGACCCTTGCGGATGTGCACGTCGACGGCGGACGTGTCGAAGTCGGGGTGGTATTCGGCGCCCGGTGTGCCTTCGACGCAGTGGGGCGGCCACGTGTCGACGAAGTCGGGCTCGGCATCGACGGCGAAGTGGCCGCCGTTGTCGTGCTCGCCGGAGTGCCAGTCGCGGGATGCCGCGACGAGCGTGTACTCGCCGCGATGGCGTTCGAGCAGGCGCGTGATGCCGGCGGCGACGACGGCGCCGCCCTCGACACCGAGCGCGCCGCCCTCGGTGAAATCGTTCTGCACGTCGATGATGAACAGGGCCCGAGTCATGGCTCAATTGTCACCCGGATCGACGTTCCTGCAACCCGACTCGAGCCGGAACGAGAGAGAGTGCGACGCAGACTACTGGTTCGAGAGGTTGTCGCCGCAGAGGAAGAACCCCGTCGTCAGCGTGTCGATCGCCTGCTTCGCCTCGTCGGTGACGTCGCCGAGGGCGTAGATCGCGAACGTCAGCGTCGAGCCGTCTTGCGCGCGTACGACGCCCGAGAGCGTGTAGCCGGTGTCGATCCACCCGGTCTTGGCCGAGACGGCGCCGTCGGCCACAGCGTTGTCGCCAGAGAACCGGTCGTCGTACCCGAGCGAGCCGCGCTGCCCCGAGACGGGCAGGCCGTCCATGAGTACGCCGAGATTGCCCTCGCGGGCGTTGATCTTGACGAACAGCCGCGTCAGGTACGCGGGCGGCACGGCGTTGTTGTCGGAGAGCCCCGAGCCGTCGACGATCGTGATGCCCGTGGTGTCGACGCCGTAGGCGGCGAGGCCCTGCAGCACTCCGGCGTTGATGGCCCCGAAGGAGTTGCCGGCGCCCGTCTCGATCGCCACGAGACGGGCGAGCATCTCGGCCGCGGTGTTGTCGGAGACGACGAGGGCCTTGTCGACGAGCTGCGCGACGGTCGGCGACTGCACCTGGCCGAGCTGCTGCGCCCCGGCGGGAGCGACGCCGCGCTCGATCGCGCCGATGCCGCCGAGCTCGCTCGCGAAGGCCTCACCGGCCCGGCCGACCGGGTCGGCGCTGCGCCACGAGGTGTTGGCGTCCGGTTCATCGCGGTCGCCGTCGACCATGAGCGCGGCGATGTTCGACATGTAGCCGTCATCGCGCTCCTTGAGGTTCCAGCTCGGCTCCCACTCGTCGCCGCTGAAGTAGCTCGCGTCGAGGATGAGTTTCGTCAGCGGCGGGTTCGCCGGGTCGGCGGCCCATGCTGCCTCGACCTGCGCGGCGAGGTCGTCGAGGTGCGCCGCGCCCGGATAGACGGTCTCGGTGCCGCTCGAGGTGCGCGAGAGGGTGGCGTCGCCGCCGCCGACGAGCACGACCGAACCGGGATCTGCGCCCTTCACGACGGTCGTCGGAGTGCGGTAGTCGGGCCCGAGCACCGAGAGCGCCGCGGCCGAGGTCAGCACCTTCATGACGCTCGCGGTGCGCGAGGGGGTCGTGCCGCCGCGGTCGTAGAGCACCTCGCCCGTCGCGGCGTTCACCACCTGCGCCTGGAAGTTCGCGAGTCGCCCGTCGGCCGCGCGATCGGCGACCGAGCAGGTGCGCAGACGCGCCGCCGCCGCGATCGCCGCAGGCACCGGGCGCGCCGGGTCCGCCGTCGGGGTGGGGGTCGGCGTCGTCGACAGGGCGGTGGATGCCGCTGCGCCCCCGTTGCTCGCAGCGCCCACGGCGACCGCGCCCGCGCCGAGCAGGCCGAACGCGACGACGCCGCCCGCAATCATGAGCGGCAGGCGGTGGGTGCGGGCGAACGCCGCGATCGCCGCGAGCACGCCGGTCCTCGGCGCCGCGGGGGTGCCAGCGAGGGTGTCAGCGCTCTCGGGGGCGTCAGCGCTCTCGGGGGCGTCAGCGCTCGCGGGGTCGTCCCCGAGCGACGGGTCGCCGATGTCGGGGGTCTCCCCCGCGGCATCCGTCTCGTCGGTCACCCGGGAATCCTACGCGAGCCATCCTCAAGAGAACCTGATCATGTGCCGGATCGGGGCTGCCGGCGCACGGCGCTGCCGGCGAGGGCCGACCGCTGTCGTCACTCGCCCGGGTAGACGAGCCCGATCTGCCGGCGCACCTCGTCGAGCGAGGCCATGATCGCGACGGTCTCGTCGATCGGCAGCAGGTCGCCGGTCAGCGTGCCCGCCGCGACGAGCCGCTCGACCGCCTCGGCCTGGAATTGCATGCCGCGGCCCGCGACCTCCGAGCGGTACTCCTCGAGCAGCGTGCCGTCGGCGGCGACGACCCGGAACGTCGTCGGCGTGTACCAGACGTGGTCGATCTCGATACGTGCCTTCGTGCCGAGCACGACGGCCGTGTTCGGGCCCTTCGTATCGCTCGCCGAGAGAGTCACGGCCATGCGTCCGCCGTCGTAGCCGAAGACCACGGCGACCTGCGCGTCGGCGCCGGTCGGCTTGAACGTCGCCGACGCCTGCGTCGTCGCGGGCGCACCGAAGAGGTCCCACGCGAACGAGATCGGGTAGATGCCGAGGTCGAGCAGCGCACCGCCGCCGAGTTCGAGCGCGTTGATGCGGTGCGCCGGGTCGTCTGACAGCAGCTGGGTGTGATCGGCGATGAGCGTGCGGAGTTCGCCGAGCGTGCCCTCGGCGATGATCTCGCGGATGCGCGCCATGTGCGGCAGGTACCTCGTCCACATCGCCTCGAGCACGAGCAGCCCCTTGGCCGCCGCCAGCTCGGCGAGGGCGCGCGCCTCGTCGGCGTTGACCGTGAAGGCCTTCTCGACGAGCACGTGCTTGCCCGCCCCGAGGGCGAGCTTGGCGCCGGCGGCGTGCATCGGATGCGGCGTCGACACGTAGATCACGTCGACCTCGGGGTCGGCGACGAGGGCCTCGTAGCTGCCGTGCGCGTTGGGGATCTCGAACTCCGCCGCGAACGCGTCGGCCGCCTCTTGCGTGCGCGATCCCACCGCTTGCACCGTGAATCCGCCCAGTTTCAAGTCGCCCGCGAAGGCGTGCGCGATGCCACCGGTCGCGAGGATGCCCCAGCGCAGTCGATTCGTCATGCCGACAGCCTATGCCGCCGGCGACATCCCCCTGTTCTGGGATCATGCGGAATTCTCATGAATGGGTCTAGCGTTCAGCCATGACGGCTGTATTCGAATTGAAGGGCCGCGTCATCGGCAGTGCCGCCGCGGCCATCATCGCTCTCGTGGCGATCCCCTTGGGGATCGCCGGCCCGGCAAACGCCGCGCCGCCCGTGCCATCGCCGTCGTCATCCTCGTCGTCACCCGTCGCGAAGTACGTCTCGCTCGGCGATTCCGTGGCCGCAGGCCAGGGGGCCGGCGGGTACGTCGACGCGTGCCTGCGAAGCCCGAGCGGCTACCCCGCCCTGCTCGACGCGGTGCCGAACACGAATCTGTTGCGCAACCCCTCGTGCAGCGGGGCGAAGATTGCGGATGTCGCGGCGCTCCAACTCTCGGAGCTGAACCGCGGCACCACGCTCGTGACGATCACGGTCGGCGCGAACGAGGTGGATCTGCCCGGCATCCTCGCCGCGTGCACAGCGCCGTCACCGCCGGCACCGCCGACGGCGTGCCAAGACGCGCTGATCGCCGCAAGCACATACCTCGGCTCGGGGGAGTTGGCCGGTGATCTGTCAGATCTCATCGGCGAGGTCGCCGCTCGCTCGCCGCGCGCCGAGATCCTCGTGACCGGCTACGCGATTCCGTTCGCACCCGGGTTGAGCTCCATCACAAATCAGGTGAACGTGCTGACCTTCATACTGAACGCGCAGATCATTTCAGGAGTCGGCGCGGCCATGGTGCTCGGCGCCAACGCGGGCTACGTCGACGTCTCGGTTCCGTTCGCCGACCACGGCGTGGGAACCGTCGACCCGTGGATCGGCGACCTGAGCGACCCGGTGTCGTTCATGCACCCGAACGCCGCCGGCTACGTCGCCTACCGCGACGCGATCGTCGCTGCACTGGCACTGCCGTGACCCGGTCGGCTCGCCCGAAGGCCGCGTCGGCAGCGCCGACGAGGGGCGCGTCGACAGCGCTTTCGGCGCTGGCCGCGACGCTGCTCGCCGCGATCATCGCGCTCGCGTCGGTCGCGTCGCCATCGCTCGCCGCGACCACCGGCAAGGGCAAACCCGGCGGCGGGGGCCATGGCGGCGGCACCTCGCAGCTCGCCTATGCGGCCCTCGGTGACTCGTACGCCGCGGGTCTCGGCGCCGGCGGCTACCTCGAGACGAGCTGCTACACGAGTTCGAACGGGTATCCCGCACTGCTCGACGCCGACGCGAACCTCGCACTCGCGGCACGGCCCGCCTGCCGCGGCGCCACGACGGCCGACGTGATCTCGAAGCAGGTCGCCGCTCTCCCGTCGAACGTCGTGCGCGTCACGCTCACGGTCGGCGGAAACGACGTGGGGTTCGCGAACGTCATGCAGAACTGCTTCGTGCTCGTCAACAGCTCGTGCGAATCGCACATCGTCGCGGGCGAGACGCTCGTGCAGAACGGCACGCTCACCCAGAACGTGCGGGGCGCCATCGCCGCGATCGCCGCGAAGGCGCCGAATGCCCGAGTCGTCGTCACCGGCTACCCGCTGCTGTTCGCGCCCACCTCGAGCTACCAGTGGGCGACGCGCGTGAACACGGGCACCGTCGCACTGAACGACGCGATCGAGGCCGCAGCCGCCCTGGCCGGTGCGAGGTATGTCGACGTCGAGGCGCCCTTCACCGGGCACGGCATCGGCAGCGCCGCGCCGTGGATCAACGATTGGAAGTGGCTCCGCGCGAACGACTCGTTCCACGCCAACGCCACGGGGTACCAGGCCTTCGCCGCCGCGCTGCGCCCTGCGCTCATGTGATCCCCCGACCCCACGCGCTCTTCCTCGCGTGAGATGCGAACGGCCCGGCGACCCCGGGCCGTCCGTGTGCCTGGCGCGCGAGGTGCGCGCCAGTGAGAAGCACGAAGGGCCCGGATCTCTCCGGGCCCTTCTGAGCGAGCCGCCTGTGGGAATCGAACCCACGACCTTCTCATTACGAGTGAGACGCTCTGCCGACTGAGCTAAGGCGGCGTGGCACCCGGGCGCTCGAAGCGCACCGGCTGGCACGAGTATCAATGTTAGCGGGTTTCGAGAGACCCGTTGACCACCTTCAGCACTTGGGATCGCCAGAGGGTACGGTGCCGTCGATGAAGTACGACTCGACGGCGTCGTTCACGCACGAATTCGACTTGTTGTAGGCCGTGTGGCCCTCGCCTTCGTACGAGACGAGCACACCGCTGTCGAGCTGCTCGGCGAGCGCAACGGCCCACTCGTACGGCGTCGCCGGGTCACCCGTGGTGCCGATCACGAAGATCGGCGCCGCGCCGTCCGCATGGATCTCCGCGCGCTCGGCGTCGCTCTGGTGCGGCCAGTTGACGCACGTGAGGTCGCCGAACCCGAAGTACGGGCCGATGATCGGGGCGACCTCGGCGACGGCGGCGGCCTTCTCGCGCATCACCTCGACGTCGGACTGGTACGTGTAGTCGAGGCAGTTGACCGCCGTGAAGGCCTCGGTCTGGTTGTCGAGGTAGGTGCCGTCTTCGCTTCGACCGTTGTAGCCGTCGGCGAAGGACAGGGCCATGTCGGCGTCGCCGAACATCACCGACTCGAACATGTCGCTCAGGTACGGCCACGAGTCGGGGCTGTAGAGCGGGTAGATGATCGCGGTCACGAGGGTGTCGGCGCCCACGAGGCGGCCGTCGGTGCCGCGCAGGGGGCTCTCGTCGACGGATGCCAGGAGTCGCCCGATCTCGCCGGCGGCATCGTCGACCGAGCCGTCGAAGGGGCAGCCACTGCCGTCGAGGCAGTCGGCGAGGTAGGCCTTCAGCGCGTTCTCGAAGCCGATGGCCTGCGCCTGCGACACCTCGGTCTCGCTCGCCGACGGGTCGATCGCGCCGTCGAGCACGAGCTTGCCGACCTTGTCGGGGTAGAGCTCGGCGTACGTCGCACCGAGGAACGTGCCGTACGAGTACCCGAGGTAGTTGAGCTCGTCGTCGCCGAGGATCGCGCGCAGCAGATCCATGTCGCGCGCTGCGCTGACCGTATCGACGTTGCCGAGCAGTTCGCCGCTGTTCTCGGCGCACGCCGCCCCGAAGGCGCGCTTGGCCGTCTCGACGTTCGCCACCCACTCGTCGCTGCCGCGCTCCCCGGGCGTGATGCCGTAGAGGTAGTCGTCCATCTCGCTCGCGTCGTAGCAGGCGATGCCCGACGATCGGCCGACCCCCCGAGGATCGAAGCCGACGACGTCGAACCGCTCCTGGAGGGGCTGGCCGACGGCGAAGTCGAGCGAGTCCATCACGAAGTCGTAGCCCGAGCCGCCGGGGCCGCCGGGGTTCACGAGCAGCGAGCCGATCTTGTCGCCCGTCGCGACGTGACGCACGAGCGCGAGTTCGGTCTCGCCGGCAGCGGGGTCGCTCCAGTCGAGCGGGGCCTTCGCGGTCGTGCAGCCCATGCCGTCGCCGCAGCGCTCCCACTCGAGCACCTGGCTGTAGAAGGGCTCGAGCTCGGCCGCGACCTCTTCGCCCGTCGGCGTCGAGACCGGCTGGGGTGCGAGGAACGAGGGCACGCAGCCGGCCAGTGCGAACAGCGCCGCAAGGGTGCCGACGATCGCGACGGATCGCGGGCGGCGGCCGCGAGGGCCGCGCTGACGCCCGGCGGTGGTCGTGTCGGTCATGCGGCCCCTCGTTCGGTGGTCGGTCGTCTGATGGCGGAGACGAGCATCGCCTCGAGCGCGAGCACCGGCGAGACGTTGCCGTCGATGCGGGTGCGCGCCTGCTGGATCGCATCGAGCGTCGCGAGCGTGCGAGCAGGTGTTGCGGATGCCGCGGCCCGCTGCATGCCCGCTTCGAGCTCGCGGTTGACGAGTGGCACGTCGGCCTCGAGCTGGATGAGCAGGATGTCGCGGTAGAGCGAAGCGAGATCGACGAGGATGCGGTCGATGCCGTCGCGAAGCGTTCTGGTCGCGCGACGCTTCTGGTCGTCTTCGAGCGCCTTCAGTTGCGGGCGCAGCGCGTTGGGCACGGCCTGGCCCGGCGCGACCCCGAGCGAGTGCAGGGCACTCGCGCGCTCTTCGGCGTCGCGCAGCTCGGCGATGGCCTTGGCGTCTTCGCCGGCGATCGCGATGAACCGCGCCGCGGTCGAGACCGCCCCCGAGGTCGATCGCACGGCAAGTGCGAGTTCGAGCGTCTCGGCGCGACGTCGCCGCGCCTCGTCGTTGGTCGCGAGCCGGTGGGCCATGCCGATGTGGCTCTGCGCCTCGCGGGCCGCTCGTTCGGCCAGCACCGGGTCGACGCCGTCGCGACGCTCGAGGAGCGCCGCGACATCCGCGATGCTCGGAACCTGGAGCCGCACCGAGCGCACGCGCGAGCGGATCGTGGGGATGAGGTCGGCCTCGCTCGGCGCGCAGAGGATCCAGACGGTGCGCTCGGGCGGCTCTTCGAGCTCTTTGAGCAGGAAGTTCGAGGTCTGCTCGGTCATGCGGTCGGCGTCTTCGACGATGACGACCCGGTGCCGACCGATCGACGGCGCGTAGTGCGAGCGGCGCACGATGTCGCGCACGTCGTCGCGCTTGATGATGACGCCCTCGGTCGCGAGCACGTGCAGGTCGGGGTGGCTGCGCGCATCGACCTGGGCGCGGGTGCGCGCGTCGCCGTCGGGCACTCCCGAGATGAGGGCCGTCGCGAAGGCGTAGGCGAGGTTCGAGCGGCCCGAGCCGGGCGGGCCCGTGATGAGCCACGAGTGCGTCATCTGCTGAGCGGCGCCCGCCTCGACGCCCGCGTCGGAGTTCGCCGCGGCACCGCCGCGCGTGCCGGCCGACTCCGCGGCTGCGCGGAACAGCGCGATCGCGGCATCCTGCCCGGTCAGCTCACTCCACACGCTCTCGGTCACGCTGCAACGCTACCTTCAGCGGCTGACGACGGCCTCGACGTGTTCAGAGCAGGCCCGACACTCGGGCGCGGATCTCGGCCGCGATGTGCTCGACCGGCGCGGTCGCGTCGACGACGAGGAAGCGCTCGGGCTCGGCCGCCGCGAGGTCGAGGTAGGCCTCGCGCACGCGATCGTGGAACTCGGATGCCTCGGCCTCGAGCCGGTCGTACCTGGTGCGCGCCCCGTCGAGCCGCGTGCGCGCCGACGCGGCGTCGAGGT
Organism: Agromyces sp. NPDC055520; assembly: GCF_053619715.1. NCBI lineage: Bacteria > Bacillati > Actinomycetota > Actinomycetes > Micrococcales > Microbacteriaceae > Agromyces > Agromyces sp. NPDC055520. The sequence goes on from NZ_JBSHJY010000054.1 coordinate 10,739, forward strand.
CGAGCAGGATCGTCAGATCGGGCTGGAGCCCCTCGGTCGCCCATTCCGAGAGGCCGCGCACTGCGACGGGGTCGAGCACTCGGCCCGCCCCCTGGTACGCCACCGACGAGTCGACGTAGCGGTCTTGGATGACGACCTCGCCGCGCTCGAGCGCCGGCCGCACGACGGTTGCGACGTGGTGCGCCCGATCTGCCGCATAGAGCAGCGCCTCGGCGCGCGGTGCGATGTCGCCGCGATGGTGCAGGACGATCTCACGCACCTCGACGCCGACGTCGGTGCCGCCCGGCTCGCGGGTGCGCACGACCGTGCGGCCCGACTCGATGAGCCAGGCGCCGAGCAGCTCGGCCTGGGTCGTCTTGCCCGACCCGTCGCCGCCCTCGAGGGTGATGAAGAGCCCACCGCTCACTTCTTGGGCGTCGCCTTCTTCGCGGGCGCCTTCTTGGCCGGGGCGCGCTTCGCCGGGGCCTTCTTGGCTCGCGGTGAGGCCGGGCCCTTGTCACGCTTGATCTGCAGCAGTTCGACGGCGCGTTCGAAGGTGATGTCCTCCACCGACTCCGAGCGCGGAATCGTCGCATTCGTCGTGCCATCGGTGACGTAAGGGCCGAAGCGACCGTCTTTCACCTTGATCGGCTTGCCGCTGACGGGGTCGGCCTCGAACTCCTTGAGCGCGCTCGACGCGGTGCGCGCGCCGTACTTCGGCTGGGCGAAGAGCTCGAGCGCGCCGTCGAGTCCGATCTCGAAGATCGCGTCTTCGCTCGGCAGCGTGCGCGTGTCGACGCCCTTCTTGAGGTACGGGCCGTATCGGCCGTTCTGGGCCGTGATCGGGGCCTCGGACTCGGGGTCGACGCCGACAACGCGCGGCAGGTTCAGCAGTTTCAGGGCGGTCTCGAAGTCGATCTCGCCGACCTGCATGCTCTTGAAGAGCGACGCCGTGCGCGGCTTCTCGACCGGCGCCTTCTTCGGGGCGCGCTTCGCCTTCGGCTTCGGCGCCTCGATCACCTCGCCCGTCGCGGGGTCGACGACGGTCGGCTCGGTCGACTGAGCGGATGCTGCGGCATCCGCTTCGGGGGTCGCGACCGGCGCCGGATCGAGCTCGGTGACGTACGGGCCGAAGCGCCCGTCTTTCACGACGACCTCTTTGCCGTTGTCGGGGTTGACGCCGAGCACTCGCGCCTCTTGCACGGGGGCCTCGATGAGCTCGCGGGCCTTCGCCTCGGTGAGTTCGTCGGGCGCGAGGCCCTCGGGCAGGTTCACGCGGCGCGGTGTCGCGTCGGGCGCGGCGCCCGCCTCGACGGCCTCGAGGTAGGGGCCGTACTTGCCGATGCGCAGGGTGATGTCGGGGGCGATCCGCACCGAGTTGATCTCGCGGGCGTCGATCTCACCGAGGTTGTCGACGACCTGACGCAGACCCCGGTGCTTGTCGGAGCCGAAGTAGAAGCTCGAGAGCCAGTCGACCCGGTCGGCCTCGCCCGCGGCGATGTGGTCGAGGTCGGCCTCCATCTCGGCCGTGAAGTCGTACTCGACGAGGTCGCCGAAGTGGTCTTCGAGCAGGCGCACGACCGAGAAGGCGATCCAGCTCGGCACGAGCGCCTGGCCGCGCTGCGTCACGTAGCCGCGGTCGATGATCGTCGAGATGATCGAGGCGAAGGTCGACGGGCGGCCGATGCCGAGCTCTTCGAGCCGCTTGACGAGGCTCGCCTCGGTGTAGCGCGGTGGCGGCGAGGTCTCGTGGCCCTTGGCCTCGAGATCGGCCATGGCGAGCGATTGGCCCTCTTTCAGCGGGGGCAGTTTCGCCTCGCCGGGCGTCTCCTCGGCGTTGCGTTCCTCGTCGCGGCTCTCTTCATAGGCCGCGAGGAACCCGCGGAAGGTGATGACGGTGCCGCTCGCGGTGAACTCCGCGATCGTGCCGGCGACGGGAGCCGACGCCTCGGCGGGAGCCGATGCATCCGCCGCCGTGGGCCCGACCTCGATCGTGACCGTGGCCGTCTGGCCCTTGGCGTCGGCCATCTGCGAGGCGACCGTGCGCTTCCAGATGAGGTCGTAGAGCTTGAACTCGCTGCCGCGCAGCACGCTCGACAGCTCGGACGGGGTGCGGAACACCTCGCCCGACGGGCGGATGGCCTCGTGCGCCTCTTGCGCATTCTTCGACTTGCCGGCGTAGACCCGCGGCTTGTCGGGGATCGAGTCGGCGCCGTAGAGCATCGTCGCCTGTGCACGAGCCGCCGTGATCGCCTGTTGCGACAGCGAGTTCGAGTCGGTGCGCATATAGGTGATGTAGCCGTTCTCGTAGAGCGACTGCGCCACGCGCATCGTGTCCTTCGCCGAGAGTCGCAGCTTGCGAGCGGATTCCTGCTGCAGCGTCGACGTCGTGAAGGGCGCCGCCGGGCGACGCGAGTAGGGCTTGGACTCGACCTTCGAGACGGTGCGCGCGACGGCGTCGTCGCCGAGCGCCGCGACGAGCGCCGTCGCGGTGGCCTCGTCGAGGACGACGGCCTTGGTCTTCAAGGTGCCGGCGTCGTCGAAGTCGCGGCCCGTGGCGACGCGCTGGCCGGCGAGGCGCACGAGCTTCGCCTCGAACGAGGTGGCGTTGTCGGATGCCTCGGCCGAGAAGCGTCCCGCGAGGTCCCAGTAGCCCGCGGCGACGAACGCCAGGCGCTCGCGCTCGCGGTCGACGACGAGCCGAGTGGCGGCGGACTGCACGCGGCCCGCGGACAGGCCGGGGCCGACCTTGCGCCACAGCACCGGCGAGATCTCGTACCCGTAGAGGCGATCGAGGATGCGCCGCGTCTCTTGCGCATCGACGAGTGCGGTGTCGAGCTCGCGGGTGTTGTCCTTCGCCTTCTGGATGGCGTCTTTCGTGATCTCGTGGAAGACCATGCGGCGCACCGGCACCTTGGGCTTCAGCTCTTGCAGCAGGTGCCACGCGATGGCCTCGCCCTCGCGGTCTTCATCGGTGGCGAGCAGGAGTTCGTCGGCGTTCTTCAGCGCGCGCTTGAGTTCGGCGACGGTCTTCTTCTTCGAGTCGGAGACGACGTAGTACGGCTCGAAGCCGTTGTCGACGTCGACCGAGAACTTGCCGAGCGGGCCCTTCTTGAGCTCGGCAGGCAGGTTCTTCGGCTCGATGAGGTCGCGGATGTGCCCGACGGAGGACAACACTTCGTAGCCGTCGCCCAGGTATTGGGCGATCGACTTCATCTTGGTGGGCGACTCGACGATGACCAGTTTTTTCGCGCCTGACACCAGACTCCTCTTTGTTGACAATTAGGGACGAGAACGCACATTCGAAGCCGCGCCCCCGAGCGGTGTGCCAAAGCCGGCGAAATGCTGCACCGACAGCCACACCATACACACCCTGACCGGGAGCCGACGCACTGGAACGCGGTCGACACGCCCCGGCGCGGTCCAGCGCGGCCGGCTCGCACCGCTCGGGCTGCACCTCGGTACGCCCCCTTGCGGTTCCCGCGGCGTCGAGGAGAATTGCCAGCATGGACACCTCAACGACGGACTCGTACACGGCGATGCTGATCGACGGACCGCTCGAGGGCAAGACGGTGGCGACCGCCTTCCTCGAGTCGGGAGATCCACGACCGCGCATCGAGCTGAACGCCGACCACGGCAAGCGCTACGTGTACTCGCGAGCGGCCGGCATGGAGTTCTCGGCGCCGGGAGACGACCGGCCGAGCGCCGTCGAGTACCGGTTCGTCGAGACCGTCTTCGACTGATCGGTCGCGGTCGGCCTCGGCGGCCCGGCCAACCCGACGGCCCGGCCAGCCCGAGCCGACCCGGCCAGCCCTACGGCCCGGCCAGCCCGACGGCCCGGCCAGCCCGGGGCCGGTCACCCCGGCCCGCCGGGCGGACCGGCTCGGGCCGCCGCGGTGACCGCGAAGCCCGGAACCGCTTCGACGGCGACGATGACGGATGCCTCGGCACCATCCCCCTCGCAGGCCTCGAGCCGTGCGCCGTTGCGAGCGGCGATCGCGCCCGCGAGCCGGCACGGTTCGCCAGGAACGGCGCCCGAGATCGCGTCGGCCGCCGCAAGCGCCGCTGCATCGGCGGCGTTCGACGCGCGTTGCGACACGACGAAGACGCCGAGCAGCGCGACGAGCGCCACGGCGAGCGCGGTCATCGCTCCGATGATGCCGAGGGCGAGCACCGATGCCGCTCCCCTCTCTTGAGGCCCGCCCATCAGCGGCCTCCCGTGACGGCGCACGACTCGGCGCGCAACTCGATCGCCGCGAGCAGCCCGCCGCCCGAGGCGCTGAGCGTCGCGCAGACGAACTCGCCCTCGACCGCCACCGAGAGATCGGAGCCGCCGGAGACGCGGTCGGCGATGGCGCCGGCCACGGCGTCGGTCTCGCCGCGGCCGAGCGCTCTGGCGGCGTCCGCCGCGGCATCCGTCAACCGCACCTGCTGGGCCGACAATTGCACGGAAGCCAGGCACGCGGCCAGCACGAGCGCGATGGCGGGCAGCGCGACCGCGAACTCGGCGGTCACGCTGCCGCGCTCGTGCTCAGCCGACCGTGAGCGCATTCCGCACGAGGTCGGTGAGGATGCCGCGCACCTCGTCTCCGCGGAGGATGATGACGAGGAGGCCGGCGAAGCCGACCGCCGCCATCGTCGCCACGGCGTACTCGGCGGTCGCCGCGCCGCGTTCGCCGGCGAGGCGCACGACGACCCGCCTGACGATGCGGCGGGCGCGACCTCTGGCGGTGCGGTGCTCGTGATGGGGTTCGTTCGCGTGCATGGTGTTCCTTTCTGCGGTGCCGGCTCGCCGGCGTTCGGATGGCACGAGTCGGGAGGCCTCACACGGCACCGCCGAGGGTGCCGGTGACGACCGAGATCATGAGGGGCGCGACGCCGAGCAGCACGAAGGCCGGCAGCACGCAGAGCCCGAGCGGCAGCATGAGCCGCACGCCGAGCGCCGCCGCTCGTTCGACGCCGGCCGAGCGGGCCGCCCGGCGCAGCCGGAACGACTCCGAACGCAGCAGTTCGGCGACCGGGGCGCCGGCGCGATCGGCCAGTCCCAGAACCGCGTCGACCTCTGCACCGTCGCCCGCATGCGGAACATAGCGCTCGATCGTGCCGCGGGCCAGGGCACGCGAACGTTCGATCGAGGCCCCGCTCGCCATCGCGATCGCGAGCAGTTCGAGCTCGAGCCCGGCGTCGGCGCGCGATCGGCTCGCGCGGGCGGCGAGCGCCGCGTTCCACCGGTGGCCGGCCCAGAGGCACACGAGCCCGAGGGCGAGGCAGACGAGGCCGACGGGGTTGCCGAAGAGCACGCCGAGCGTGTCGAATCCGAGCGTCGCGCCGAACAGCACCGCGATCGCGGGCAGGGCCATCACGAGCCGTGCGCTCGCCGCCGGGCCCGCGAGCGCGGCGCGCACCTCGCGCCGCAGCTGCGCCTCGTCGCGCAGCACCGTCGCGAGTTCGCGGAGGCTCGCGGCGAGCGGCGCGCCGGATTCGGCAGCCACCGACCAGGCGGCGGCGAGCACGGGCCAGGCGACGGATGCCTCGGGCTGCGCCCGCACCGCCTCGGCGATCGCCGGCGCCACGGGGTCGCCGCGCGTGGCCGCCGACGCCGCCGATGCGAGCACCTCGGCATCGGGCGCCGACGCCGACTCGGCGCCGAGGTGGTTCCAGGCGCTCACCGCGGGCACACCCGCGGCGAGCAGCACGGCGAGTCGCTCGGTGAGCGCCGCGATCGCGTCGACCTCCGCCGCGGGGTCGCGACGCCGCCTGACGAGCAGCCCGCCGAGCAGCCCGAGCCGCCCTGACGGCGCCGGCCGCCCTGGCCGCCCGAGCGGCTCGGGTCCGTCGAGCGGGCGCGGGCGCCGCGGCATCCGCTCGCTCATATCGCCTCGATCGTGAGGCGGTCGTCGCACTGGACGAAGCGGCCCATCTGCCCGAGCCGGCGGCGGCCGTCGACCCGCTCGAGATGCAGCACGAGGTCGAAGGCGCTCACCGTCTGGCGTGCGAGCGCGTCGGGTGACAGCCCGGCGATCGACCCGAGGGCCTCGAGCCGTGCCGGCACGTCGGCGAGCGAGTTCGCGTGCAGCGTGCCCGCCCCGCCGTCGTGGCCCGTGTTGAGCGCGGCGAGCAGTTCTCTGAGCTCGGCACCGCGGCATTCGCCGACGACCAGGCGATCGGGTCGCATGCGCAGGGCCTCGCGCAGCAACGCGTCGAGCCCGACCCGCCCCGTGCCCTCGAGGTTCGCCTGCCGCGCCTCGAGCGAGACGACGTGCGGATGGTCGACCTGCAGTTCGGCGACGTCTTCGATGACGACGAGCCGCTCGCGCTCGGGCGCCTCGGCGAGCAGGGCCGCGAGGAGCGTGGTCTTGCCGGTGCCGCCCGCGCCGGTCACGAGCAGGTTCTTGCGCGCGCCGACCGCCTGCCGCAGGACCGCCTCCTGCACGGTGTCGACCATGCCGGCGCGCGCGAGCGCGGCAAGCGAGAAGCCGCCGGCCCGAGGCACGCGCACCGAGATGGTCGTGCCGGTCGGCGAGACCGGCGGCAGCACGGCATGCACCCGGATGCCCGCGCCGAGACGCACATCGACGGCTGGCGTCGCCTCGTCGATGTGCCGCCCGCCGCGGGCGATGAGCCGCACGGCGAGCGCGCGAACCTCGGACTCGTCGGCCGCCCAGCCGTCATCGCGCTCTGCACCGCCGCCGCGGTCGACCCAGAGGCCGCGGTCGCCGTTGACGAACAGGTCGGTGACGGGGCCGTCGAGGGCGAAGGGCTCGAGCGGGCCGAGCACCGAGAGATCGGCGCCGGGTCGGGGCGATCTCGCGGACTCGCGCGGCGCCGGCGCACGCGGTGCGGCCGGCTGCGGCACGCCGGGGCTCGACGCGCCCAGCCCTGACGCGGCTGGCCGCACGGCGCCGTCGCGCAGGCCCGCCGGACTGAGCCGAGCGGATGCATCGGCCGCGCGCGGCCCGAAGGCACGCTCGTCGGCCGGCGAGACAGGAGGTTCGCGCAGCCACGACGGCGACGCCACGAAGGCTTGAGACATGTCGTGAGCGTACGAAGCCGGGCGGGCCCCGAGGCATCCATCACGGGGAAATGTGGAGAAATCCTCCCCCACGACATTGTGGAGGAGGACTCGGCCCGATGGGCGGCGCCGCTCGGCGCACCCCGTTAACGAAAAGGGGGCGGCACCCATTGGGGGGAACAGGTGCCGCCTCGGCAGCGCAAGGATTGGGGGGAATCACGAGCGCTGCAGGCCACGAAACGAGTGTTCGGGCGGTACTCAGCATACGGCCTGCAGAAGGATGCGCAAGCATTTTTTGTCCTCATTTGTGCCGACACACAGATTTCTCTGCGCTTGAGCACAGGAACGCGCGCCGTTCGTCCGTGAATCGCTCACGCGACGCTACGGGACGACACGATTCCTCACCTGATCCGAGCGGCGGGTAATGTGCTGCGTGGGGCAGGCGACCCATCCGAAGAATACTCGCGAAGGAGCGACTGAAGCACCATGACCGTTCAGATCGATCACGCGCTCGAGGAGATCCGGCGATTCCGCCCGAGTCCCGAGTTCGCCGCCCAGGCCGTCGCCGACGAGCGACTCTACGAAGCCGCCGCCGCCGACCGCCTCGGCTTCTGGGCCGACCAGGCCCGAGCGCTCCTCTCATGGAGCACCCCGTTCACCCAGACCCTCGACTGGTCGAACGCGCCCTTCGCCAAGTGGTTCCACGACGGCGAACTGAACGTCGCGTACAACTGCCTCGACCGGCATGTCGAAGCGGGGCTCGGCGATCGAGTCGCGCTCCACTTCGAGGGCGAACCCGGCGACACGCGCACCATCACGTACGCCGAACTGACCGCAGAGGTCAAGCGTGCGGCCAACGCGCTGCTCGCGCTCGGCGTGCAGGCTGGCGATCGCGTCGCCATCTACCTGCCGATGATCCCCGAGGCCGTCATCGCGATGCTCGCATGCGCCCGTATCGGCGCCGTGCACTCCGTCGTCTTCGGCGGCTTCTCGTCGAAGAGCCTGCAGTCGCGCATCGACGACGCGCAGGCCGCGGTCGTCATCACCGCCGACGGCGGCTACCGCAAGGGCAGGGCGTTCCCGCTGAAGCCCACGGTCGACGAGGCCATCGAGGCCGCCGAGACGACCGTGCGCGCCGTGCTCGTCGTCAACCGCACGGGCGGCGACGTCGCCTGGGTCGAGGGCCGCGACCTGTCGTGGAGCGAGCAGCTCGCCGCCGCTCCCGCCGAGCACGAGCCGCAGGGCTTCAACGCCGAGCACCCGCTGTTCATCCTCTACACCTCGGGCACCACCGGCAACCCCAAGGGCATCCTGCACACCTCGGGCGGCTACCTCACGCAGGTCGCGTTCACCCACAAGAACGTCTTCGACCTGCACCCCGAACGCGACGTGTTCTGGTGCACCGCCGACGTCGGCTGGATCACCGGGCACAGCTACGTCGTCTACGGCCCGCTCGCCAACGGCGCCACGCAAGTGCTGTACGAGGGCACGCCCGACACCCCGCACCCCGGCCGCTGGTGGGAGCTCATCGAGAAGTACAAGGTCTCGATCCTCTACACGGCGCCCACCGCCATCCGCTCGTTCATGAAACAGGGCCGCGACGTGGTGCACGGTTTCAACGTGCGGTCGCTGCGCCTGCTCGGCTCGGTCGGCGAGCCGATCAACCCCGAAGCCTGGATCTGGTACCGCCACGTCATCGGCGGCGGCTCCATCCCCGTCGTCGACACCTGGTGGCAGACCGAGACCGGCGCGATCATGATCTCGGCGCTGCCCGGCATCACCGACCTGAAGCCCGGTTCGGCGCAGGTTCCCGTGCCCGGCATCTCGATCGACATCGTGAACGACGACGGCAGCCCGATCGAAGGCGAAGGCGGCGGCCTGCTCACGATCACCGAGCCGTGGCCCGCCATGCTGCGCGGCATCTGGGGCGACCCCGAGCGCTTCAAAGAAACGTACTGGGAGAAGTTCGGCGACAAGTACTTCGCCGGTGACGGCGCCCGACGCGACGAAGACGGCGACATCTGGCTGCTCGGCCGGGTCGACGACGTCATGAACGTCTCGGGCCACCGCCTCTCGACCGCCGAGATCGAGTCCTCGCTCGTCGCCCACCCGTGGACGGCGGAGGCCGCCGTCGTCGGCGCCTCCGACGAGGCGACCGGGCAGGCCGTCGTCGCCTTCGTCATCCTGAAGACCAGTCAGTCCGACCAGGTCACCGACATCTTCGCGGCGAGCGAAGAGCTGCGCACGCACGTCGCCCTGCAGATCGGCGCGATCGCCCGGCCCCGCCAGGTGTTCATCGTCAACGAGCTGCCGAAGACGCGTTCGGGCAAGATCATGCGCCGGCTCCTGCGCGATCTCGCCGAGGGCCGCGAGATCGGCGACACGACCACCCTCGCCGACACCTCGATCATGCAGGTCATCAGCGAGCAGGTGAAGTA
>NZ_JBSHJY010000055.1:0-19181 GCF_053619715.1 Agromyces sp. NPDC055520
GCGACCGCGCCGGAATCGCGCAACGCGGCCGTCGTCGTGCGTGGGTGCGCGATACTTGAGAACATGCCCGCAACGTTCGTGGTGGTCCCGGTCTGGCAGGGATCCGTCTCCTCACGCGCCATGAGTCATGCCGACGGCGCCGACGCGATCCTCGGCGATCTGCCGAGTTCGTCGACCATCGTCGTCGAGGTGCCGGTCGAGGCCGGGGAGCCCCTCGGCACCGGAGTCCAGCGCTTCAGCACGCTCGTGCGGGTGCGCGAGCGCACGGCCGAGGCTCTCTCCCACGTCCCCGACTGGGCGCTCACGATCGGCGGCGATTGCGGCGTTTCGCTCGCGTCGGTCGCCCATGCCTCGACGCGCGCAGACGGCGACCTCGCCGTGCTCTGGCTCGACGCGCATCCCGACCTGAACACGCCCGAGTCTTCGCCGTCGGGCGGCTTCGGGGGCATGACGCTACGGGCGATCACCGGTGACGGTGCTGCAGGCCTCGCCCTCGACTCCGAGACGCGCGTCGCCCCCGAGCGGCTCGTGCTCGGCGGCATCCGTGCCATCGACGACGAAGAGCGCCGGTTCATCGACGCGCACGACGTCGCGACGCTCACCGTCGAAGACCTCTCAGACCCGTCGCTCGTGATCGCGGCCCTCGAGGCGACGGGCGCGTCGCAGGTGTTCATTCACATCGACCTCGACGTGCTCGACCCGGCCGCGCTCGCCGGACTCTCGTACCCGATGCCGTTCGGCGTCGGCGCCGCCGAACTCGTCGCGCTCATTCGCGCGGTCACCGCGAGGTTTCCGCTCGCCGGGGCTGCGATCGCCGGATTCGCGCCCGCGTCGCCGCAGGCGGCCGACGACGACCTGCCGACGATTCTGCGACTCGTCGGCGCACTCACGTCCGGCAGGTCGGCGACGACATAGGGCGCGTTTCGCAGTCTGCACGGCCGCGCGCACGTGCGGCTGCGCGGCTACGCGGCTGCGCGGCTGCGCGCATTCGCGCTGCGCGTCGGCATCGGCATCGGCATCGGCATCGGCAATTGACGACAACGATGCGCCTGTTTGCAGATGCAGATCTCTCGAACATACATTCGAATGTCTGATAGAATGGCTGCATGTCGACCGCACTCGTGGATGCCCGCACCGCAAGTGCTGTCACGCGTCATGAGGCCGGTGTCGTTGACGCGGCGATCACCGGTGGCGGTGCGATCGTCGGTCGTGAACAGGCGGAGCGGTCACCGTATGCGATGGCGCAAGACGGCCTGTCCGAGCTCCTGACCGCAGCGGTGCACGCGCAACGGGTCGAGTCGATGCACGCGGCGATGCTGGTCGACCTGATCTTCTTGACCGTGAGCTACGCACTTCGCGCTGAAGACGCGTTCGTCGCCCCGACTCTGTCACCCGCGCGGCGACGCGAGATGGCGTACCGCAGTGTGACCGCGGAGCTCGCCACTGCCCTGCGTGTTCCCGAACGCACCATGCAGCGTCAGATCGATGACGCGTACTCGTTGTCGACGCGGTTGCCCGTCACGCTCGCGGCACTTCGTTCGGGTGCGATCGGCATGCAGCACGCCCGGGTCGTCATCGAAGCCACGACCGGCCTCGACGACGACCCCCGACTCCGTGAAGACCTCGAGGTCGGTCTGACCGACTATGCGACCCAGCACACCGCAGCCAGCGTGCGCCGCAAGGCCCGCACGATGCGTGAAGAACTCCAGGCCGAGACTGCCACCGACCGTCACCTTGCGGCACAGGCCGAACGCCGGGTCGAGATCGAACCCGCACTCGACGGCATGGCCTGGCTGCACGCCTACCTCCCCGCCTCCGACGCCCTGCTCGTCAAGAGCCGACTCGACCTCGTCGCCCGCGAAGCCGAGACCTCGTACGAGACCGAGCCGTCGGGTGTCGAGAGGCTCCGCGCCGAACTTCGCACCGCCGACCAGATCCGCGCGGACGCGGCCCGCGATCTACTGCTCTACGGCACCCTCGACGACGAAACGGCGATCGCGGCCGCAGCCGCGCGGGTGCGCCCGAGTGTGCACGTCACCGTGCCCGTGCTGACGCTCACCGGCGCCACGTCGGAGCCCGGCATCCTCGACGGCTACGGGCCCATCGACGCCGACACCGCACGCCGCCTCACCGCTGGCGCCCCCTCGTTCACCAGACTCCTCACCCACCCCGTGACCGGCACCGTGCTCGACGTCGACCGCACCCGATACCGACCACCCGCCGATCTGCAACGCTGGCTGCAAATCCGCGACGGCACCTGCCGATTCCCCGGCTGCAACCGCAACGCCCGTCGCTGCGACATCGACCACGGCACCCCTTGGCATGAGGGCGGCCGCACCGCATGCGACAACCTCTGCCACCTCTGCCCCATGCATCACCACCTCAAACACGAGACGGCATGGATGCTTCGACACCTCGCCGACGGCATCCTCGAGTGGATCTCGCCGGCCGGCCGAACCCACGTCACCCACCCGGCGCAGACCATGGCGAGGTACGGCGCAGCACCGCCGGGGACGCCGCCAGGGCGCCAAGGGGCAGCATTGACAACTGTGCCTTCAGAGGCACCAGCCTGAGCAGTTCAAGCTGCACCAGCCTGAGCTGTTCCAGCCGCGCCAGCCTGAGCTGTTCAGCGGTGCCAGCACCGACGACTGCCTAGGCTTGGGTCAGGCAGTCGGCATGCGCCGGCACCGGAGGGGAACGGGATGGAACGCGAAGTCGACGTCATCGTCATCGGCGGCGGACCCGTCGGTGAGAATGCAGCCGATCGGGCACGCGCCGCCGGGCTCGAGGTCGTGCTGGTCGAGCGTGAACTCGTCGGCGGAGAGTGCTCGTACTGGGCCTGCATTCCGTCGAAGGCGTTGCTTCGCAGCGCCGCCGCACTCCGCGCCGCCCGACGCGTCGACGGTGCGAAACAGGCCCTCACCGGCCGGCTCGACGTTCGAGCCGTGCTCGCGCGACGCGACTACTGGGTCTCTGATTGGAACGACCAGGGCGGCGCCGACTGGCTCGAGAGCATCGGCGTCGTGCTCGAACGCGGGCACGGCCGCCTCGACGGTCTGCGCCGTGTCGTCGTCGAACGCAACGCAGACGAACGCAATGCAATCGAACCCAGCGCAGACGAACTCAGCGCAAACGAACTCAACACAGTCGAACGCAACGCAGTCGAACGCAACGCAGTCGACACCTCCGCCACTCACGACGAGATCGTCTACCGTGCCCGTCACGCCGTGATCCTCGCGACCGGAACCGACGCCGTCATGCCGCCGATCCCGGGCCTCGCCGAGTCCGCCCCCTGGACGAGCCGCGAGGCCACGAGCGTCACCGAGCCGCCCGCGAGGCTCGCCGTCATCGGCGGCGGCGTCACCGCGGTCGAGATGGCGACCGCGTTCGCGGGGTTCGGCACCGAGGTCACCGTGCTCGCTCGCAGCGGCCTGCTCGGCGGCATGGAACCGTTCGTCGCAGAGGCCGTGGCGAAGGGGCTGCGGGAGCTCGGGGCATCCGTTCGTCTGGGTGTCTCGCCCAGCCGTGTCGAGCGCAACGCGGCCGGCGAGATCGTCGTCACCCTCGCCGACGGAGAGACCGTCACGGCCGATGAGGTGCTCATTGCCACCGGGCGCCGCCCGCGTTCCGACCGGCTCGGGCTCGAGACGATCGGCCTCGAGCCCGGCGGCTGGGTCACCGTCGACGACACGATGCTCGCCACGGGCGCCGCAGACAACGACGTGCGGCCGTGGCTCTACGCCGCGGGCGACCTCAACCATCGGGCGTTGCTCACGCACCAGGGCAAATACCAGGCGCGCGCCGTGGGCGACCTCGTCGCCGCTCGCGCCCTCGGCCGACCCGAGCAGACGGAGCCGTGGGGGGCGCACGTCGCGACGGCCGATCACACGGCCGTGCCGCAGGTCGTGTTCGCCGAGCCCGAGGTCGCCTCCGTTGGGCTCACGGCGGCGCAGGCACGGGAACAGGCCGAGCGCGAGGGCCGAGACGTGCGCATCGCCGACGTGTCGTTCTCCTCCGTGAGCGGCGCGGGAATCCTCGCCGACGGCTACGCGGGTCAGGCCCGGCTGGTCATCGACGCCGGACTGGGCACCGTCCTCGGCGCCACGTTCGTCGGGCAAGACGTCGCCGAACTCCTGCAGTCGGCGACGATCGCGATCGTCGGCGAGGTACCGGTCGATCGGCTCTGGCACGCCGTTCCGGCGTTCCCGACGATGAGCGAGGTCTGGTTGCGATTGCTCGAATCCCTCGGCAGACCGGGCGCAGCGGATGCCGCGGGGCAGGGCGATACCGAGGCATCCAGAGCCGATGCGCCCGACGCGGACGCGAACCACGCACCCGAGGTGCCTGACACCGAGGCTGCAGCGTGAGCGGCGGCCGGCCGGAGGGCATCGGTGACCGCACCCTGCGCATCCGTCTGACCGACTCCCCCATCAGCCGCCTCGGCTACTGGTGGGCGACCGCCGTCGGCTTCACGTGGGGCTTCATCTGGAGCACAGGCCCGATCGAACGTCGGCACGGCCTGATCGTCTTCACCGGCATGCCGAATTGGACCTTCGGCCGGGGCGGCTCCTGCGTCGGCGGCTGCTACCTCACGAACCGCAACACCGGCGAACGGGTGCTCGGCCACGAGGCCGTGCACAAAGAGCAGTGGCTGAAGTACGGCATGCTCTTTCCGCTGCTCTACTTCATCGCCGGGCGCAACCCGCTGAAGAACCGCTTCGAGATCGAGGCGGGACTCGAAGCGGGCGGGTACCGGCCGACCGGCCGCCCATCGACCGGCCACCCGCCGACAGGCCGCCCGCCTGCAGCCCACCCGCCTAGCCCTCGGCGCGGCCGAGCTTCCAGTACCCCATGAACGCGACTCGGCGCCGATCGACGCCGATCTCCTTCACGAGGTGGCGCCGCAGCGTCGTGATGGCCGTGGCCTCGCCCGCGAGCCAGGCGTAGAGCCCGCCGTCGTCGGCAGCGGCCGGCACCTCCCAGAGGATCTCGTCGTCGTCGAGCACCGGCAGTTCGGGCGCGGCAGCAGTCGCCGCGACCGGAAGGGCGAAGGCCGGAGGGGCGCTGGCCGGCACGGCAGCGGCAGCGGGGTCGGCGGCGACCCAGGCATCCGCCCACGCGGTGACCGCGTCGACGAGGCGCGCGCCGTACCGCGTCTCGCCAGCCTGACCACCCGCCGCATCGCCGCGCGACAGCCAGTGCACGTCGACCCCGGCCGGAGCCCGCAGCTCGAGCGCGTCGCCCGCTTCGGGCACCTCGAGGAACACCGCACCCCGAGCATCCCCGGGCAACTGTTCGAGAATCGCGCCGATCGCCGGCACCGCGGTCTCGTCACCCGCGATGAGCAGGGTGCGCGCCGCGCCGGGGCGCCACTCCCAACCGCCCGACTCCTCGTCGCTCGTCGCGTCGGGGCCGATGACGAGCAGGCGGTCGCCGATGCCCGCCGCCGCGATCCAGCGAGAGGCCGGCCCGCTGTCGCCGTGGGCCACGAAATCGAGGTCGAGCTCGCCGAGATCGGGGCGCGCCGACCGGATCGTGTACGTGCGGATCGGGTTGCGGCGCTCGTCGGGCAACGCTCGCCACGTCGCGTACCAGTCGCCGTCGCGGGGCACCTCGTCGAACCCGCTCGAGGCGAGCGGCAGCACGACCTTGATGCGCTGATCGGGGCCGTCCCAGCCGAGATCGCGCAGCTCGTCGGAGCGGAACGTCACACGCACGAAGTGCGGCGACATCCGCCTGATCTCGGCGACCTGGGTGTCGAACACTCGGTATCCGGGCTTGGCCATGCGTGGTTCTCCTGTCGGAAGGCTGGTGGAAAGGCGGATGGTCGGCGGGTGGCGTTCGCTCAGGCGCTCAGGCGCTCCGACGCGAGCGCCAGAGCAACCAGACGAAGTACGGGGCGCCCACGACGGCCGTGAGGAGGCCCGCCGGCAGCTGGGCCGGAGCGATGACGGTGCGGCCGAGGGTGTCGGCGACGCATACCAGCAGGGCGCCGAGCAGTGCCGCGAGCGGCAGCACGAGGGCGTGCCGCGACCCGACGAGCGCCCGCGCGGCGTGCGGGGCGACGAGACCGACGAAGCCGATCACGCCCACCGCGGAGACCGCGGTCGCCGTCAGGGCGACGCTCACGGCGAGCAGGCCGAGGCGGGCCGGGCCCAGCCGCACGCCGAGCACTCGCGGGGTGTCGTCGTCGAACGCGAGCAGGTCGAGCTCGCGGCGCGCCGAGGCGAGGAGCGGCACGGCGATGAGCGTCACGATCGCGAGGGGGATCAGCTGGGGGAAGGTGCGACCGTACGTGGATCCCGACATCCAGGTGAGCGCTTTGGCCGCGTTGTACGGGTCGGTCGCGATGATGAGCATCGAGGTGATCGCACCCGCGGCGGCCGAGACGCCGAGCCCGATCAGGATGAGCCTGGTCGAGGCGAGACCGCCCCGCATCGCGAGGCCGAACACGATGAGCGCCGCGAGCGCGGCGCCGGCGAGTCCGCCGACCGTCACACCGAGGAAGGTCGCGAGCGGCCAGAACGTGATCACGAGCACCGCGCCGACCCCGGCGCCGCCCGTGACGCCGAGGATGGCGGGTTCGGCGAGCGGGTTGCGCGAGACGGCCTGCACGACCGTGCCGGCGAGTGCGAGCGCGACTCCGGCGAGGATCGCCGCGGCGACTCGCGGCGCGCGCGTGTTCATCACGAACTCCACGAGGGGGCCGGCCTGGCCGGTCACCCAGTTGAGCACGTCGCCGCCGAGCAGCTTGGCGTCGCCGAGCAGCAGAGATGCGAAGGCGAGCGCGATGAGCAGCAGAGCGGATGCCGCGATCACCAGTGCGCGACCGCGCGGCGAGAGCCCCGTGCCGATGACGAACCCGGTGCCCCCCTCCGATGACGCGCGGGCCCGCAGGGCGAGCGCGATGAGGAACACTGCGCCGAAGATCGTCGTGACGACGCCCGTCGGCACCTCGACCGCCGCCTGCCCGCCGAACGCGAGACGCAGCAGCACGTCGGCGCCGAGCACGACGATGACGCCCATCAGCGCGGCAGCCGGGATGAGGAGCACGTGCCGCTGCATGCCCGACACGCGCACGGCGACTAGGCGCACGATCGCCGGGGCCGCGAGGCCGACGAAGCCGACGGGTCCCGCGACCGTGACGGCGGCCGCCGACAGCAGCACGGCGAGGAAGAGGCCGATGAGACGGGTGCGGCGCACCGGCACGCCCAGCACGGTCGCGGCGTCGTCGCCGAGCGCAATGAGGTCGAATCGGCGCGCGAAGAGGAAGAGGGCGGCGACGACGAGGAGCACGATCGGGCCGAGCTGGAGCATCGGCTGCATGCCCGTCTGGGCGAGTGTGCCGTTGCCCCAGGCGAAGAGGCCCTCGGTGCGCTCGGGGAAGAGCAGGAGCAGCATCGTGGTGAGCGCCGTGAGGGCGAGAGCGATCGCCGATCCGGCGAGCACGAGTCGCACGGTGCCGCCGCCGCGAGCGCCACCCGCCGAGAGGGCGAGCACGAGGCCGGCCGCCGCGAGGCCGCCGAGGAGCGCGACGGCGCCGCCGCCGGCGACGGGCAGCACGATGCCGAACGCCGCGACCACCACGACGGCGAGGTACGAGCCCGCGTTGACCGCGAGGGTGTCGGGCGAGGCCAGCACGTTGCGGGAGATCGACTGCATGATGAGGCCCGCGACGCCGAGGGCGACGCCGACGAGCACGCCGGCGGCGAGCCGCGGCATGCGCGAGGCCACGAACACTGCGGCGGCCTGGTCGTCGGCTCCCCCACCGGCGAGCCCGAGCAGTTCGGGCAGGCCGACGTCGGCGGATCCCTGGGTCACGTGCACGGCCGCGAGCACCGTCGCGACGACGAGGCCGAGGGCGAGGAGCAGCACCGCGCCGAGGCGGGGCCGGGCGGCCCCGCCTCGAGCGGGAATCAGCGGTTGAGCCGACTGAGCCCGTTCAGCCGCGTGGGCCTGTTCAGCCGCGTGGGCCTGTTCAGCCGGCAAGGGTCGCGACGACGGCATCGATGTAGTCGTTCATCGACGAGGGGCCGCCGAACATCCAGATGCCGTCGGGCAGACGGTGCACCGAGCCGCTCTGCACGAACGGCAGCGACATCCATACCGCATTGTCGGCGAGCTCGTTCTGATACGCATCTGCCTCGCCGTTCGTGATGTAGAGGAACTCCACGTCGCCGACGGCCGTGAGGCCCTCGACGTCGGTCGAGTCGAGGCCGTAGTCGGCGTCGCCCTCGCCCGTCCAGGCGTTCTCGAGCCCGAGCTCCTCGGTCACGGCGGTCAGCAGCGCGCCCTCGGCGAACGGGCGGATCGAGACCTGACCGCCCGTGGCCCAGGAGTCGCTCATCATGAACGGGGCACCCGCGAGACCGGCGGCCTCGATCGCGGCCTTGCCCTCGGCGAGCTTCTCGTCGAAGCCGGCGAGCAGCTCTTCGCCCTCGGCCTCGTGGCCGGTCGCCGTCGCGATGCGTTCGAGGTTCGACTCCATCTGGCCGATGGGGTTCGAGGCGTCGGCGCCGCGCACGACGAGCACGGGGGCGAACTCCTCGATCTGGGCGATGACCGACTCGGAGAGGTCGGTGGTGGTCAGCACGAGGTCGGGAGCGAGGCCCGCAATGGCGTCGACCGACGGCTCACCGCGGCCGCCGACATCCGCGACGCTGTCGTCGAGGGTCTCGGACGTGACCCAGTCGCCGTAGCCCTCGACGTCGGCGACGCCGACCGGCATGACGCCGAGCGCGACGAGGTTCTCAGCCGTGTTCCACTCGAGCGCGACGATCTTCTCCGCGGGGGCGGCGAGCTCGACGGATTCGCCGCGGTCGTCGGTGATGACGATGGCGGCGCTGCCGCCGGCCGCGCCGGCCTCTGCGGTCGTGCCGCAGCCCGTCAGCAGCAGCACGGATGCGGCGGCGACGGCGGTCAGGGCGATGGTCGGCCGGGGTGCGGCGGCTCTTCTCATGGTGTCCTTCGATCGGTGCGCAGGCAGAGGTGTCCCACGCGAGGGGGGTTGGATGGGTCGCGCCGCGCTAGGCGACGGCGAGTCGTTGGACGCGTTGCCGCGAGTTGTAGCGGCCGATGGGGCAGGTCGTGATGCAGCCGCGATCGTCGACCTCGACGTCGACGCGGATGCCGTAGGCCGAACTCAGCACGTCGGAGACGAGCACCTCGGCGGGGGTGCCGACGGCACGGACGCGGCCGGATTCGAGCAGCACCACCCGGTCGGCCACGGCGGCCGCCTGGTCGAGGTCGTGGAGCACGACGCCGATCGTGACCCCGTGTTCGTCGGCCAGCTCGCGGATCAGGTCGAGCAGCTCGACCTGATAGCGCAGGTCGAGAAAGGTGGTCGGTTCGTCGAGCAGCAGCACGCTCGTGTCCTGCGCGAGGCAGGAGGCGAGCCAGACGCGCTGCAGCTGCCCGCCCGAGAGCCGGTCGACGGGCTGCTCGGCGAACTCGGCGACGCCCGTGAGCTCCATGGCGCGCATGACGATCGCGGCGCCGTCGGCGTCGCCGGCGATCCACCGGCCGCGGTGCGGGTGCCGGCCGAATTCGACGAGCTCGCGCACCGTGATGCCGCCGGGCGTCGGCCGGCTCTGGGCGAGCAGCGTGACGCGCCGGGCGAACTCACGCCCGTTCAGCGATGCGGCGTCGATGCCGTGTTCGAGGAGGTCGGCGGGCTCGGTGCGCGGTGCATTCTTCTCGACCGCGCCCTCACTGATCGTGCGGCCGTCGTCGGCAGCGAGGAGCACGCGGCCGGCATCGGGTCGGTGCAGGCGGGCGAGCGAACGCAGCAGCGTCGACTTGCCGCTGCCGTTCGGGCCGACGAGCGCGGTGACCTTGCCCGGTTCGAGGTGGATCTCCGCTCCGTGCACCACAGGGGCGCCGTCGTAGGAGAGGGTGAGGTCGAGACCGAGCATGGATCCACTATAGGTGAGGCTTACCTAACTTCGTCAAGCGGGCCGTTACCAGAGCCGGTCACGAGACCACGATCACCAGATCCCGGGATGCCGCCGGCTCCGCCGCACTCGTCGCTCGAGCTGCGCGGCGAGCGCGAAGAGCGTCGCTTCGCCGCCGGGGCGCCCGATGAGCTGCACGCCCATCGGCACGCCGGTCGCGGTCTCGGCGACCGGCACCGTGATGGCGGGCAGGCCCGAGACGTTCACGAACGACGTGAACGGCGTGAACTGCACCTGCTGCGCGAAATTGCGCTCGCCGTCGTCGGCGTCGTACCACCCGACCGGGCGCGGCGTCAGGGCGAGCGCCGGGGTCAGCACGGCGTCGTACGAGGCGAAGCGCCGGATGACCCGCTCCTCGAATCCGGTGAGCCACGCGAGCGCCTCGGCGAGTTGACGCGCCGGCAGTGCGCGACCGCGTTGCAGCAGCCATTGCGTCAGCGGCTCGAGCAGCGCCTCGGCGTCACCGTCGACGGGGATGGTCGCCGCGCCCGCCTGCCAGATCGTGCGGAACGCCTCGGAGTAGCCGGGTTCGGGCGCCGGCGCCATCGTCTCCATGCCGTGGCCGAGTCCCTCGAAGACCTCGATCGCGCGATCGAGCGCCGCGCGCGCCTCGGGTTCGACCACGATCTCGTACGCGTCGTCCCACGGCGAGTCCGTCATGACGCCGAGCTGGAATCTGCCCTCGCCGCGGATCGCCGCGCCGAGGAACGGCCCGTCGTCGCCGGGTGCACGCACCGCGAAGCGATGCGCCGCCGGGTACCCTGCCGGTGCGATCAGCCCGTCGAGCAGCAACGCAGCGTCGGCGACCGTGCGGGCGAGCGGCCCGGCGACACCGAGCCCTGCGAGACTCGTGAGCCCCGAACCCGCCGGCACCCGGCCACGGCTCGGCTTGACGCCCACGAGGCCGCACGAGGCCGCCGGGATGCGGACGGAGCCGCCGCCGTCGGAGCCGGGCGCGAAGGGCAGCATTCCGGATGCCACGGCCGCCGCCGCTCCCCCGCTCGAGCCGCCCGCGCCGAGCGTGAGATCCCACGGGTTGCGCGTCGGTGCCACGCCCACGCCCTCGGTGTACGACGGCAGCCCGAACTCGGGCGTCTGCGACTTGCCGAGGCTGACGGCGCCGGCGGCATCGACCGCCCGCACGAGTTCGTCGGAGTCATCGGGCACGAACTCCGCGAACGCCCGCGAGCCGAACCGGGCCGGCACCCCGGCGCGCTGCTGCAGGTCTTTGTCGGCGAGCGGCAGCCCCCAGAGCGGCGCCGACTTCGGCACGTGCGCCGTCACATGTCGTGCCCGTTCGAGCGCGGCCTCGGGCGTCACGGTCGCGAAGGCGCCCACTTCGGGGTTCAAGCGTTCGATGCGGGCGAGGTAGTGTTCGGCCAGTTCGACCGGGGCGACGTCACCCCGCTGCAGCAGCTGGTGCAGTTCGAGGGCCGTGTGATCGTGCAACGCCGTCATGGCTTCGAGCCTACGGTGACGCGCGGCCGCGTGGCACCGAGCCGGGCAGCACCGCAGCGCTATCGTGGGGCCATGGTCTGGCTCGGCACGGCGATCACGAGGCATCCGCTCGTCTGGGGCGCCGTGTGGGCGGCGTTCTTCGGCGCCCTGATCGTCGTCGCGGCCCTCGCCGACTGGCCCACGTGGGCGTGGTCGCTGCTCGTCGTGCTGCTCGTCGCCCCGAGCCTCACTGCCACGATCGTCGTGCTGCGCGCCACCCCGCGCGACCATCTCGCGCACCGCACCTCGGTCTTCGGCCACTTCTTCTCGCGGTATCTCGCGCTCGTCGCGGCGTTCGTCGCCTGGTCGGGGTCCGTCGTGCTCGGTGCCGCGATCTCGACCTCGATCCAGCTCGCCGCCGAGGGCCAGGAGGAGGAGCTGGCCGGCATCGGCTTCGACGTACTCGCCGTGCTCACCCCCGTGGCGGTGACCGTGCTGTGGGCCGCGCTCATCGTGCGCTGCTCATGGTTTCTCGCACGGCTGCGCGGGTGGAGCGAGAGCCCCGCGACGAGCGAGGTGCCCGACGCGCTGCTCGCAACCCGTCCGCGCCTGCGCCGCATCGCCATCGCCCTCGCGCACCCCGGGCTGCTGCTCGCCACGGGCCTCGCCTCGGCCCTGCTCGCAATGCTCGCCGGCGAGGTCGAGTTCGACCTCACGGTGTGATCACGCGCGCCGTCATCACGCATGCCGTCATCACGCACCGGCCACGCAGCATCCGCTCGACTATTTGAGCGATCGCTGCATGAGCACCGTGCCGAGCCAGCGATCGAATTTGAAGCCGACCCGACCCATGCGGCCGATCTCCTCGAAGCCGAACTTCTCGTGCAGCGCGATCGACGCCTCGGCGCCCTGGTCGGCGATGACGGCGATCATCTCTTTGAGTCCCGCCGCCTTCGACCGCTCGATGAGCTCGGTGAGCATGACCCGGCCGAGCCCCTTGCCGGATGCCGCGGGGCCGAGGTAGATCGAATTCTCGACCGTGAACCGGTAGGCGCGCTTCGGCTTCCACGGGGTCACGAGCGCGTAGCCGAGCAACTGGCCGCTCGGCGACTCGGCGACGATGAACGGCATGCCGAGCTTGTCGAGGGAGGCGAACTTGGTCTTCCACTCCGCGAGGGTCATGGCGTCTTCGTCGAAGGTGACCGTCGAGTTGGCGACGTAGTAGTTGTAGATCTCACGCACCGCGGGCAGGTCGGCCGCGCGCGCCTCGCGGATCGCGTACTCGAAGGGCGCCTCGACGGGCACGGGCCTGCGGAGGTGGGGCGGCAGCACGCGGCGCTCCCGGTATTCCTCTTCGAGCATGCCGCAAGGGTACCCGCGGCATGTTGCCGTCACGTTACGCGGGCGGCGGTGCTGCGGCGTGGGGGCGGCGGTGTCGGGCGGGCGGGCGGGCCGCTGCGCACGGCGGGCAGAGCCGCGCCGCGCGTCAGGCCGGCAGGCTCCAGTCGATGGGCGCAGCGCCCTGCGCCTCGAGCAACGCGTTCGCCCGACTGAACGGCCGCGAACCGAAGAAGCCGCGCGACGCCGAGAGCGGGCTCGGGTGCGCCGACTCGATGACCGGCGTGTCGCCGAGCAGCGGCCGCAGTCGCTGGGCGTCGCGCCCCCAGAGGATCGCCACGAGCGGCGTGCCGCGCGCCGCGAGGGTGCGGATCGCGTGGTCGGTGACCGCCTCCCAGCCCTTGCCGCGGTGCGATCCGGTCGCCCCGGGCTCGACCGTCAGCACGCGGTTCAGCAGCATCACGCCGTTCGCGGCCCAGAGCCCGAGATCGCCGTGCCGCAGCGGCGCGACGCCCACGTCGTCGACGAGCTCACGAGAGATGTTCGCGAGACTCCGCGGCAGCGGGTGCACGTGCCGCTCGACCGCGAAGGCGAGGCCGATCGGATGCCCCGGGGTGGGGTACGGGTCTTGACCCACGATGAGCACCCGCACGTCTGCGAGCGGCGCTCGGAAGGCGCGCAGCACGTTCTCCGCGGCGGGGAGGTAGCCTCGCCCGGCCGCAGTCTCGGCGCGCAGGAACTCGCCGAGATGGCCGATCGTCGGCGCGACGGGAGCCAGAGCCGCGGCCCAGCCCGGGTCGAGCAGCTCGCCGGCGAACTCGTCGGGCAACCCTGCCGCACCCACTCAGGCGCCGATCGTGGAGACCAGCACGCCGTCGTCGGTGGGCAGCACGCGCCAGACGCTGCCGCTGCCCCCCACGCGGAGTCGGCCGTCGCCCACGATGAGCACCGTGCGCTCGTCGATGCCGAGCCCGCCGGCGATGAGCCCCGATTCAGCGGCGGCGACCAGTCGGGAGAGCATGCCGCGCTGGGCGACGTGCACCTCGATGGCGACGTCGACCAGGCCGATGCCGGTCTCGATCTCGAGCTCGAGTCGCGGGTCGGGCTGGTCCCGATCGGTCTCGTCGTCGTCAGTCTCGTCCGGGTCCTCCGGGTCCTCCGGGTCCTCCGGGTCCTCCGGTGCGACGGGAACGCCGCCGATGCGCGAGCCGCCGCCGAGCGATCCCTCGGCCGCGATCATCGCGCCCGCCGAGACGCCGAGGTAGGGCACGCCGTCGGCGATCTGCCGACGCAGCTCGCCGAACAGCGGTTCGAGTCCGGCGCGCACCTCTTCGACGATGCCGCCGCCCACGGCGATGCCGTCGACGTCGGCGATCGCGCTGAGCTCGATCGCCTCACCCGGCCGACCGGCGGTCGCATGCACCTCGATCGCGTCACCCGCCGCGCTGAGAAGGCCCGCCGCGGTCAGGAGGTCGGCGAGCGCCGCAGCCTTCTGCCGGGCCTCGGGGTGCAACGAGATCACCGCGATGCGCGGCCGGGCGCGGCCTGCTGCGCTGCCCCGTGCGGCGGCCTCCGCGACGAACGGCGCGTACAACGCGGCATCCGCCCTGGTGGTCGCCCCGCCGCCGATGAGATGCACGCTCATGCCGGGCCCGCAGCGACCTCGACGGGCGGCAGCGCCGACCACGGGAAGACGATCCAGTCGTCGGTGCGGCGGTAGTCGAAGTCGGGGGCGAGCACGGTGTGCGACTTCGTGTACAGGGTGGCGGTGCGCACCTCGGCGCCCTCCTCCGTGATGAGGCCCAGCACTTTGGCGAGGGTGCGGCCCGAGTCGGAGACGTCGTCGACGAGCAGCACACGCTGGCCGTTCAGCGCCGGGGCGTCGAGCATCGGCGGGTGCAGCACGGGCTCGGGCAGCCGCTCGTCGACGCCCGAGTAGAACTCGACGTTGATCGAGCCGCAGGCCTTGGTGCCGAGCGCATAGGCGATGGCACCCGCGAACAGCAATCCGCCGCGTGCGATCGCGATCACCACGTCGGGGCGGAAGCCGGACTCGAGCACCGCGGCCGCGACGCTGCGTGCCGCCTCGCCGAAGTCGTCCCAGGTGAGGATCTCCCGCCGGATCCCGTCGCCGGTCGTGCCGGCGTCATTCGCATCGAACGTCATCCACCAAGATTAGTCGTCGCGCGCGGTGCCCTCGGCGGAGCCCACGTCGGCGGAGTCCGCATCGGATGCACCCGCATCGGTCACGTCCTCGGCATCGTCCGCGTTGAACGCTTCGAGCACCGCGCCCGCCCCGCTCGCATGGTGCGCCCGCACCTGACTGACCTTGTCGCCGATGTACGAGATGATCGTCGCCGACGCGGTGCCGACGATGACGACGCCGCCGGCCATGAGGAACACCGCGTAGAAGCGCCCCTCGGTCGTGACCGGATACATGTCGCCGTACCCCACGGTCGCGATCGTGACGATCGCCCACCAGACGGAGTCGCCGAACGTCGTGATCGTGGCGCCGGGGGCGTTCCGCTCCGCCTGGAGCGTCGCCAACGCGATGAAGTACACGAAGACGACGGCGTACGTCGAGGCGAAGATGATGATGTTGGCGCGCACCGCCGCGCCGCTCCGGCGCTGGAGGTACGGCACCTCGCGCAGCAGGGCGAGCACCCGGAACGCCCGGAACACCGGGACGATCGCCGAGAGCATGTCGATCGGGTGCGTGCGGATGAATGCCCACCTGCCGCCGCGCGGGGTCAGCGACACCCGCACCACGACGTCGATCACGAACACCAGCCACGCCGCCACGAGGGCGAAGAACAGTGGCGAACCCGGCCCGCGCGGAATCCACGGGGCGAGCACGTAGATCGTGTAGGCGACGATGAAGACGATGCCGAGCACCACGAGCGGCACCGTGGTGACGCGCTCCCATGCGGTGCGTCGCGGCGCTGCACCCCCGGGAGCCGCGGTCGCCGGAGCCGCCGTCGCGGGCGCCTCGGCCATCATCCCTCCCCGCGCACGGCCAGCGGGCCCTTCGTCAATCGGTACGGCGCGGCCTGGGCGACGGGTTTGACGACGATGAGGTCGAGGTCGACGTGCCTGGGCTTCAGCACGGCGTCGGCGATCACGGCCGCGATGTCGTCGGCCACGAGCGGCTCGGGCACGTCGTCGTAGACGGCGTCGGCCCGCGCCCGATCGCCGCCGAAGCGCACGAGCGCGAACTCGTCGGTCTTCACCATGCCCGGCGCGACCTCGATGACGCGCAGCGGTTCGCCGTTGAGCTCGAGCCGCAGCACCTCGGTGAGCGCGTGCGCCGCGAACTTGGCCGCGTTGTACCCGCCCCCGCCGACGTAGGCGACGTGCCCGGCGATCGAGGTCACGTTCACGATGTCGGCGACGCCCCGCTCGACGGCACCGCGACGCAGCAGCGGCAGCAGCGCGCTCGTCACGCGCTTCAGCGCGAGCACGTTGACCTCGAGCATCCACGCCCAGTCGTCGACGTCGGAGGCCTCGACCGAGTCGAGCCCTTTCGCCCCGCCCGCGTTGTTCACGAGCGCGTGCACCGGGCCGGTCGCCTCGAGGTGGTCGCGCAGGCGATCGACGTCGGCCTGGTTCGTGAGGTCGGCGACGACGACGGATGCCCCGGTCTCCTCCGCGAGCGCCGCGAGGCGCTCCTCGCGGCGGGCCACGCCCACGACGTCCCATCCCGCGGCGCGGAACGCGCGCACCGTCGCCGCACCGATGCCGGAACTCGCGCCGGTCACGACCACTCGAAGCTCGCTCATGCGCTTATTCTGCCCTGCCCGGAGCCGTGCGTGCGTGTGATCGTGCGGTTGAATGGAGTGATGCAACCGCGCACGAAGTCGACCCCCATGGTGCGCAGACGTGTCCCCATGTGGGACAACGCCCGCTGGATCGCGATCACCCTGGTGGTCGTCGGTCACGGCATCCTGCCGCTCATCGCCGAGTCGAACTCGGCCTACAGCGTCTACCTGTTCATCTACTCGTTCCACGTGGCGGTCTTCGTCACGGTGAGCGGCTACTTCGCGAAGTCCGGCCCGCCGAACGCGCGGGCGCTGCGACAGGTGCTCACCGACATCGTCTTCCCGTACTTCATCTTCGAGACGATCTGGACGATCATCCGCTGGCTCCTCGGCGGCGAGTTCTCGCTCGACTTCACGACGGCGTCGTGGACCCTCTGGTTCCTCATCGCCCTCGCGATCTGGCGCATCGTGCTGCCGTACCTCGTGATGCTGCGGTACCCGCTGCTCATCGCGATCGCGATCTCGATCGGCGCGGGGTACACCGAGACGATCGACTCGACCCTGGCGCTGACGCGCACGCTCGGCATGCTGCCCTTCTTCGTCTTCGGCTGGAAGCTGCGCCAGTGGCAGCTGACCGGCCGATGGCTCGAGCTCCGCCCGGCGGCGGCCTGGCGCTGGCGGGCCGGGGCGATCGCGTTGTTCGGCGCGACCCTCGCCGTCATGCTCATGCCCGCGGCGATCGAGACGTGGCGCGAGCTGAAACTGCGCCGCTTCATGCTCTACGACGAGTCGTACCAGGCCATCGGCTACGACGAGCCCTGGTCGGGCGCGATCCGGCTCGGCCTCATGCTGATCGCGATGGTGCTGGCGGTCGCCTTCCTCGTGCTCATGCCGCGAGGCGCGCACTGGTTCACGCCGTTCGGCACCGCGACGATGTACATCTACCTGCTGCACACCTTCGTGCTGTTCCCGTTCCGGGAGAGCGGAGTGCTCGCCGGCGACCAGCCGTTCTGGGTGCTGCCCGCGATGATGGTGTTCTGCGTCGCGATCTCGATCGTGCTCTCGCTGAAGCCCGTGCGCCGGGTGTTCCAGCCCCTCGTCGCCCCGCGGGCGCGGTGGCTGTTCCGCCCCGAGCCGTCGACCGCGACCGGCACGATCGTGCTGCCTCCCGACGGCGAGCTGCGGTAGCGCGCGCTGCCGACGACCACGAGCGAGCGGATGCCTCGTGCGTGACGCCGTGTTGCGGCATCCGTTGCCCGCCCTCACGCACCCGCCTAACGTGGCTCGAAAGCCGCGGCAGCCCCGCCCGCCCACGTTCCCTGAGGAGACGCAATGACCGAGACCGCCGACTGGCGCTTCGAGACCAAGCAGGTGCACTCGGGCGCAGCGCCCGACCCCGTGACCAACGCCCGCGCCACGCCGATCTACCAGACCACGTCGTACGTGTTCAACAGCGCCGAGCATGCGCAGAACCTGTTCGCGCTGGCCGAGTTCGGCAACATCTACACGCGCATCCAGAACCCGACGCAGGCCGTCGTCGAAGAGCGCATCGCGGCCCTCGAGGGCGGCACCGGCGCGCTGCTCGTGGCCTCGGGCCAGTCGGCGTCGACCTTCGCCGTGCTGAACATCGCGCAGGCGGGCGACCACATCGTGTCGTCGTCGTCGATCTACGGCGGCACCTACAACCTCTTCAAGTACACGCTCGCCAAGCTCGGCATCGAGACGACCTTCGTCGAGAATCAAGACGACGCCGACGAGTGGCGCCGCGCGGTGCGCCCGAACACGAAGCTCTTCTTCGCCGAGACGATCGGCAACCCGAAGATCAACGTACTCGACATCGGCCTCGTGTCGGGGGTCGCGCACGACGCGGGCCTGCCGCTCATCGTCGACAACACGATCGCGACGCCGTACCTGATCCGCCCGTTCGAGCACGGCGCCGACATCATCATCCACTCGGCCACGAAGTTCCTCGGCGGCCACGGCACGACCATCGGCGGCGTCATCGTCGACGGCGGAAAGTTCGGGTGGTCGAAGAACGTCGAGAAGTTCCCCGGCCTCACCGAGCCCGACCCCTCGTACCACGGCGCGAGCTACACGGCCGCGGTCGGCGACGGTCTCGCCTACATCATCAAGGCGCGCGTGCAGCTGCTTCGCGACCTCGGCGCGGCGATCGCGCCGAACAGCGCGTGGCTGCTCATCCAGGGCATCGAGACGCTCTCGCTCCGTATCGAGCGCCACGTGCAGAACGCCCAGGAGATCGCGGAGTGGCTCGACAACCACCCCGACGTCGCGAGCGTCAACTATTCGGGTCTGCCCTCGAGCCCGTGGTACGCGGCCGCGAACACCTACGCCCCCAAGGGCGTCGGCGCGGTGCTCTCGTTCGAGCTGAAGGGCGGCGTGGACGCCGGCCGTGCCCTCGTCGACAACCTGTCGCTCTTCAGCCACCTCGCCAACATCGGCGACGTGCGCTCGCTCGTCATCCACCCGGCGTCGACGACGCACTCGCAGCTGACCCCCGAGCAGCAGCTCACGAGCGGCGTCACGCCGGGCCTCGTGCGCCTGTCGGTCGGCATCGAGAACGTCGTCGACCTGAAGGCCGACCTCGAGGCGGGCTTCGCCGCCGCGCGCACCGCCACCGAGGCCACGCGCGTCTGACGGTCGCGACCTGCACGACCACCACGAGCAGCGGATGCCG
>NZ_JBSHJY010000056.1:0-19135 GCF_053619715.1 Agromyces sp. NPDC055520
CGTTTGACCCCGGTCGAATTCGAGGTCATCATGAACACGCCAGCCGCACTGGCTGCGTGACTACAACCTGTCACCTATCCGTGCAGCAGACCCGTTCGTGGGTCCCCGATCTGGATAATTCATGGGGTGACCAGGTTCGGGTCCAAACGGACGCTGAGGGGGACTGAGCGCCGGAATCACCTTTCCCCAATACGGATTCGGTATGAACCTGCCCTGGCTGCCTGTCGTGCCCTGCCCACATTCATTTCCGATGCATGCCTTTTCCCCGCCGAGATCGGTCTTGTTGATGGGGTCGGCGGGGTAGTCGTAGTTGTTGGTCACGCCGCCTTCGACAGGGTCGACTTCGAGGAACCTGCCCAGGGCGGGCACGTACTGGCGGGCGCCCATCTCGATCGTCATCACACTGCGCGCATGCTCCGTGAGCTTGCGGTGCCCGCCGAGCCAGGCCCAGTCCGCGTCACCCGCGAGAGTGTCGGGCCCCGCGTCATCCGCCGTCTGGGTGCCGATCTGGCCGGTGACCTGGTCGATGGGTTGCCCGAACGGGTCGTACCGGAACACCCCCGCACTGCGGGCGCCGGCGGCGTCGGCGGTGACGGTGATGCTGCCCTGCAGGTTCGGGTACGACCACGACTGGGTGACGCTCGTCTTCGATACCGTCACCCCGCCCGGTAGACCCACGAACGACTGCACCACCCCGTTCGCACCATCCAGGAGGAGAGCCGGGCTGTCACCGCCGCCGGTGAACCCGTACCGGGTCACCGTGGTCTCCGGGTTCTGCCCGGCCGGGGTCTCGGTGCGTTGGATGATCCGGCCCGTCACATCCCGCAGATACGCGATCACAGTGCCATCCGTCAGCGCCGTCTTCACATGCTGGTCCGACACGTCATATGAGAGTGTCTGGTCGGCGAGGGTCGTCGTGTTGCCGTGCCCGTCGTACCCGAGCTGGGCCGCCGGGATGCCGGCAGCGACCGGTGACAGGCCCGGGCCGGCCGGGGTGCCGGTCACGGCCGTGGACGTGAGGCGGTCGGTCTGGTCGTAGCAGTACGACGTCACCACCGGGGCACCGCCATCGGGCAGGTCCGTGGACGAGGTGCGGTTGCCGTTCAGCCCCGCACCCGTGTTGACACCGCACCCACCAGACGGGGCGAACCCGTACGACAGGGTGTGCCCCGGGATCACCGCCGACACCAGACGCCCCGCAGCATCGAACGCGTACCGGGAGTCGAACCCGGTGGCCCCGTCGGTCAGGGTGTTCGCCACGATCCGGCCCGACTGCGACCGGAACACCGCATCTGTCACTGACGCCTGCGCGTTCGGGAACAGCCACGACATGCCCGTCAACGCGCCGGCAGGGTTGCGTTGCAGATCAGCCAACGACGACCCGTTCGCATAGGCGACGCCCGTCAATTGCCAGGTCGTATAGGACGGGTCCGCGAGGAGCACCCCATCGACGGTGACGGTCTCGAAGCGAGCCTTGCGCCAGCCGCATCCGCGAGGACGATGGAGTCCCCGTCCCGCGTGACGCTCTCGAAAACCCAAGTACCCGGCGGTGCCGCCGCCATGACGTCATACGCAGAGCGAAGGGTGCCGGCCATCGGAGGTCGGCGATGCTCAGCCACCGACGCCGCACATCCCATTCGGGCCAGCCACCTGCCCGCCTCCATGCCAGCTTGCGGCCTTAGTCTTCGAGACGATCTCCACGAAGAGAAGGACGATCATCGTCATCGCGGCGGTTCCCGATCCAAGGAACCGTCGCGCGAGGAGACCGCCTTCCCGACGAATGTCGACGACCATGATTGCCATCCATCAGCTCGGTGTCGCCCAGGTTCTAGCTCGGGTGGCGTGTCGTCAAGCCCGAGTACGTCGCCAACGTAGAAACAGATTCGGTCCGCCTGGAGATTCAACCGCGCGCCAGGTGACGGCCACATCGCGATGGAGAATTCCAGCGCCGACCCGCCACTTCGTTTGCCGGGTGCGGCCATCGAGGAAGCTGCAATAGTCCACGCCATTTCACCCGTAGACATCCCGCGGGCAGTCCAATCAAGATTCTGAACGTCGAGCCCCACGAGAATCCCCGTGTTAGCGTCACGCAGTTGCAGTGACATTCGAAGGTCGATTAGGACTGCCGCAGTCTGCGTCAGCGCATCGAATCTCGCACTGATGACCTGTGCTTCGAGCAGCATGTCCTCCAATCTGAGAGGGTCGATGTCTGGACTCAGGACAGGTATGTCGTGGACATGCGTACCCGACGCAATTCCTTCGACTGTGATCATGGCAGTGGGATGTGAGCGAACATATGAGACCTCGGTATGGTTTCGCCTGTGATCGGATTGATCGTCTGGCCCGACCTGTTCATGTAGACCGCGTACCCATTGGGATACTGATATTGACCGGTCGTTACTGGCTCCATGATTCGAATGCTAGTGACATTCTCATGAAGCTCAGGTGTACCTTTCGGTATCTGATAGGAAAGACCCTTTCCATTGAAGACGCTCTCCCCCAATGACCCCTTCGGAACAGCTGAGAGTTTTACGTCGCCGACCCTGATCACGCTAGGAGTCTTCGCCACCATTTTTGCGATCGGCCCGCGACCCGCAACCTTCGCGATCGGTGTGGCTACCCTTTGGGTCACCGCCCTCGAAGCACTTGCCCACATGCTCGCCATTCGAGCCAACGCCGCGGAACTTGGCATTCCACCTCCGGTGGAACCACCTCCACAGTAGCTGCACGACACTTCACCGCTGAGGTCGAGCCCGTTGATGGGGTCGGCGGGGTAGTCGTAGTTGTTGGTGACACCGCCTTCGACGGGATCGACCTCGAGGAACCTGCCCAGGGCGGGCACGTACTGGCGGGCACCCATCTCGATCGTCATCACCGTGCCTGCATGTTCGGTGAGCTTGCGGTACCGGCCGAGCCAGGCCCAGTCCGCGTCACCCGCGAGAGTGTCGGGCCCCGCGTCATCCGCCGTCTGGGTGCCGATCTGGCCGGTGACCTGGTCGATGGGTTGCCCGAACGGGTCGTACCGGAACACCCCCGCACTGCGGGCGCCGGCGGCGTCGGCGGTGACGGTGATGCTGCCCTGCAGGTTCGGGTACGACCACGACTGGGTGACGCTCGTCTTCGATACCGTCACCCCGCCCGGTAGACCCACGAACGACTGCACCACCCCGTTCGCACCATCCAGGAGGAGAGCCGGGCTGTCACCGCCGCCGGTGAACCCGTACCGGGTCACCGTGGTCTCCGGGTTCTGCCCGGCCGGGGTCTCGGTGCGTTGGATGATCCGGCCCGTCACATCCCGCAGATACGCGATCACAGTGCCATCCGTCAGCGCCGTCTTCACATGCTGGTCCGACACGTCATATGAGAGTGTCTGGTCGGCGAGGGTCGTCGTGTTGCCGTGCCCGTCGTACCCGAGCTGGGCCGCCGGGATGCCGGCAGCGACCGGTGACAGGCCCGGGCCGGCCGGGGTGCCGGTCACGGCCGTGGACGTGAGGCGGTCGGTCTGGTCGTAGCAGTACGACGTCACCACCGGGGCACCGCCATCGGGCAGGTCCGTGGACGAGGTGCGGTTGCCGTTCAGCCCCGCACCCGTGTTGACACCGCACCCACCAGACGGGGCGAACCCGTACGACAGGGTGTGCCCCGGGATCACCGCCGACACCAGACGCCCCGCAGCATCGAACGCGTACCGGGAGTCGAACCCGGTGGCCCCGTCGGTCAGGGTGTTCGCCACGATCCGGCCCGACTGCGACCGGAACACCGCATCTGTCACTGACGCCTGCGCGTTCGGGAACAGCCACGACATGCCCGTCAACGCGCCGGCAGGGTTGCGTTGCAGATCAGCCAACGACGACCCGTTCGCATAGGCGACGCCCGTCAGTTGCCCGGTCGTGTACGACGGGTCCGCGAGGAGCACCCCATCGACGGTGACGGTCTCGACCTGCCCATCAGTGTTGTAACCGAGTTCGGTGACCATGGCCGTGCCGCCCGGCGGAGTCACCGCCTGCGTGACTGCTTGGCCGAGGATGTTGTACTCCGTCGTGGTGCTCGTGCCCCAGACATCCGTGTAGGCGACCGTGCGACCCAACAGGTCGACCGTGGTGGTGATCGCACCAGCCGGGTCCTCGGCACGGCCGGTCAACGGGTCACCGCCGACCGCGTGCGTGAACGACGCCGTACGTGCCGGAGTGTCACCGTACGCTGGATAGGTGACCTCGATCGTGCGGCCACGACCGTCGAGCTTCGTACACGTCCACGCGGCATCACCGGTGCGCTTCGAGCCGGCCGTGCGACCCATGACGTCGTAGACGAACTGGGTGACCACAGATGCCCCGCCCGCGGCGGGCGGCGCGGTGGCTTGCCGGACGGCACCGTACTGCGGGGTCGACGCCGGTACCCCGCAGATCTGGTCGCTGGTCGACCATGCGTCGCCGAGGGTTTGTACGTCGCCGTAGTAGTCGTACTTCGTCCCGGCCTGGGCGACGGTCGCACCGGCAGCGACACCGGCGGGCAGCATCCGCGAGACGCGTCGGTTGTAGTCCGTCTCGTACTTGGTGACCGTGCGGAGATTCAGACCCGCCGGGTCGACCGCGGACGTCTCGGGAAGGCCCAGCCACGGCGAGGAGCCGTACGACGTGCTCGTAGTAAGTGATGGCACGTTGCTGCTGCTCACCCCGGCCGGTGCTCCCGCGGCGATGAAGTCATCGGTCATCGCGGACGTGGCGAGGTTGTAGGCGGGCTTCAGCGCGTCGCCGGGCACCTTGATGAACGCGGTGTCACCGGGCTTCTTCCACGTCAGCATCAACGCCGAGGGGCCGGCGGCTTGGAAGTACGCCACC
This sequence comes from Agromyces sp. NPDC055520, assembly GCF_053619715.1. Taxonomy (NCBI): domain Bacteria; kingdom Bacillati; phylum Actinomycetota; class Actinomycetes; order Micrococcales; family Microbacteriaceae; genus Agromyces; species Agromyces sp. NPDC055520. Next base: position 4,839 of record NZ_JBSHJY010000056.1, read on the forward strand.
CGGATTCGCGCGGTCTGCCCCGCCGCCACCGTGACAGTGCCGATCGGTGACGGCGCCCAAGTTCCGAGCTGCCAGTAGTTGACCTTCAGGTTGTCATCGATCCAGACCTGGGCACCGTCATCAGAGTATGTCTGGAACGAGTACTCACCAGCAGTGGGAAATGTGATCGTGCCCGTGAACTGGACAGACCAGTTCGTGGTCGGGATGCCCGCGATCGGCGACGCTCCCGCCCAGTCCTTGTTGATCGCGGCATCCGCGACACCCGGTATGCCAAGACTGAACGCCTTCGGGGCGCCGTTCAGCGAGGTGTTGTCGTACCACTGCGCGCTCAACCCCTGCAGGCCCTCGTCATACCGGGTCGACGAATGAGCCGGTGGCTCGGCGCAGGTGGCAAGGGGTCGACGGTCGACACCGAAGCAACCCGCGGGGGCCTGCCCGTACGTGTCGGTCACGCGGTTCTGCTTGTCGTAGATCGTCGTGGACTTCCGCCCCAACGGATCCGTGGCCGACAACGCCTGATCCTTCGCGTTCCACTCCGTCGTGCCGGTCAAGCCCGACGGCGACGTGTCCGACGTCGCACGCCACCCGGCATCGAACGTGACCGTGCGAGCGTGTCCGCTCGCCGGGGCACCCCACACGTCTTGGCCCGCCGCATCCACGTAGGTCGTGCCATCGGCGTACGCGTACGTATGTGCCGGCTGCGTCGCGGCTGTGGCACCGTCGGGTGCGGCAAGCATTACCGCGGCCGCCCTCCCGGCGCTGTCATAGCTGATCGTGGTGCGGTTCGTTTCGGATGCCACACGGGCGCTGTCGGCGCGGAGCCAGTCGGTCTGAAGCTGGTCACGCACACCCGTCAGTCGACGGTTCGCGTCGTAGGAGAACGACGTCTCCTCCCCGCCCGGGTCGACGATGCCGACGAGTCGCTTGTCGGCATCGAAGTACAAGCGTGTGCTGGTGGCGTCGGGATAGTCGATGCGGCACAGCATCCCGGGCGGCGCGTCCGCGCTGCCCGAAGCAGGCGGACACGCGCTCGCGAGTCCCTCGGTGTCGCCGCCGTAGAAGTACTTCACCTCCCGGACCGGGCCGGCACCCGCGAGCCGGTCGAAGGTCCGCCTCACCAGGCCCGTGTTCGCCCCGGTCGAGTAATACTCGACCGCCGGAGCGGCGGGCTTCTTCGCGTCCAACGGACTCGTGACCGTGTCGATGACACCGTCAGCACGGAACACGTGCACGACCCCGGCACCGTCGGTGAGCGTGACCCGGCCGTCGCCGCCGATCGCGATCACACCGGCCTCACCAGCGGGTGGCGCGTACCCACCGGTCGAAAGTTTCGCGTACGAATGGGTACCGCCCGTGACATCGGTGACGGTGATCGAGCCTTCTTCGACCCGCACTTTCGAGTAGGTTCCGAGGTCGCCGGCCAGGATCGTCGATGAGGCCCATCCGTCGGGAAGGATCTCTGCGGACTTCGTGAACCACGACGCCGGGATCAGGAACGGAGCCCCGAACGACCCGTCCGCGTTCTTCTTCTTCGCCCAGAGCTCGAAGTAGGCCATGCCGCCGTCCTCGAAGAACTCCGCCTTGAACGGCGTCGGCGCAGCCGTCAGAGACTTCGCACCGCCTGGCCACGAGACGGTCGAGCTGTAGGCACCTGCCGTGTACTTGTCGATCACCTTCGTGCCGCCCACGGTGACGACGATGCCGTCGTCCTGCGCTGAGCCGAAGACGTAGTCACCCGCAACGTCTGGAGTAATGAATCCCGTCCAACGAGCGAGGAACTTATCGGTGGGTACGCCGGCACCTGGCGACTCCATCCCCCATTGGAATGAGATCTGCGGATCACTGCGCACGAGGACACGTTTGGCCTGATTGAAGTCCCACGACTGGGTCTGACCCGGCTTCGGAGTTGCATCGAAGTACTCGGCCTTCAACCCCCTATTCGACGGATGCTGCGAGTCATACGTGAACGAGACCCCCATCGGGCCCCCCACCGTCGATACCGTCGGGGACGCGAAGCTCATGCTCACATTGCCGGACGCAAGGTTCACCGAGACCGGCCCCGCGGCATCCATCGGCGAGACGTCGTTGGCACCGAGGCGCTTGTTCACGGAGAACGTCGCGACCCATGGTGTGAGTGAGTCCACCCCGTAGCCGACATCGCGGGTGATGACGGTCCATGAGTACGTCGTGCCGTCCTGTAGTGAACCGGTGGGCACTTGCCAGCTGGGCTCGTCCACCCATCCAGAGTTCAGCACACCGCCGGTCCGGGTGTCGGCGCCCGTCGCGACACGGAACCAGTACTTCAGCGTTCGGTTCGCAGGATTCGCGGGGGCGGCGACCTGGAGGAGCGGCTCGGTCGTTACCGAGACGCCCTTGTCGGCAGGGACCGCGGTCGCCTTGTCTACCTGTGGCACACTCGCGGTCGTGAAGTTCCAGACCGCTGACGGACGCTCGTTCGACACCCCCCAGAGCCCATTCATCTCGGTGGCGACGAAGGCTTTCCAGTAGTATTTCTTGCCCGGCTGGAGCTTCACCTCCGGCACATTCACTGTGGCAGAAGTCTGCCATCCTGTGGACCACACCGGGTTCACGTTCGGGTCCGGATTCTCCGACACCTTGAACCAGTAGTAGGCGTTCGAGGCTTCCGGGAACGTGGAGCCTGCGATCTTCAGCGTCGGGGTCAGCGTGGTGTTCAGCGCCCCGTTGCTCGGCGCGGGCGCGGCGAGGGTGCCCGCCGTCGGGAACGGCCGCCAGGCGACCCACATCCGCGATCCGTAGTGCTTGTACGAGAACGTGTTCGACTCGTCACCGGTGAAGACGATGACTGCGCCGCTCGTGCCGTCACGCACCCACCGGGCGACGCGCTGGCCGAGCAGGTTGTCTTGGACATGCCCGCCTCCATTCCAGTAGACCGCCTGCCCGATGTACTCCCCGGCAGAATTGAAGCTCATGTTCGTCGCCCAGTACGCGCCGCCGGTCCGGTCAGTCACGGTGCTGTCCGACGACTGCCCGTTGAACTCGATGTCAGCGTCGATGATCTGGTTGCCGAAGAACTGCTCATAGTTGTAGTCCACGAGCGTGCGCCAAATACCGTTGGTGTTCGTGTTGCCGACCTGCACGCCGTAGTTGTAGTTGTACTGGCCGTTGGTCTTGTACGCCCACGTCTGGCTGTATCCGAAGACCGAGGTCGGGTCGACCGAAACCGGGTAGACGCGATCCTTGCTGTTCAGCCACGCCCGATCAGCGGTGAGCGTGTACAACCAGTCGTCGCCGTCGCGTTCGACCTCGGCTTCGACGTCGCCCTGATCGTTCGCGCGGTCGCCGAGCGTGCCGGCCGAGTCCCACATGATCGGCCGCGGGATGACCAGAACAGCCTCGTCCTCACTGTTCTCGAAGAGCACGTCGCCGTTCTTCTCCTCCCGCAGGGTGAGCCCGTCGGCGTCGATGCGCCAGGTCCAAGAGTTCCTGCCGGTCTTGCCGGGCTGGCCTTCGAGTTCGAACAACTCCTTCACCCCGCCGGCCTCGACCTCGTATACGAGGTCCGTGCCCTCGAACACGTCTTCGTACTCGACGCGGTTCTTCTTATCAGACCAGACCGCGAGGTCGCGCTGGAGCTGCGAACCCTTCACATCATCGAGCGAGAACGACACTTTCTTCGACCCGACCGACAGGGTCAGCAGCGCATCCTCGTCAGCGCGCTCTGCGAACTCTGGTCTGAACGGGTGCTGCGCCACTTCCGCGCCGCCACGACCGAGCCAGCTGAAGGAGCCACGCCCCTGAAGGTCGGTGCTGACCGGCTTCCATCGGCCGTCGACCTTGACGTTCAGAGGCTCGTCGGAGACCTCGGTGACTCGCACCCCGTCGGGACCCTTGTACGTCTGCGAGAACATCTCACGGTCGAGGACCTGGACACCATTCGGCTCGAAACTCTCGAGCAGATCGGGCTGTAGCTCTGAGCCCGGGACCTCAGTGAGCGGCTCCGTGTCGGCGGGTTCGATCACACCGCCAGGCGGGTTGTCGAAGTCGCCCTCCGTTGGGGCTTCACCAGTTGTCTCGATGACTTCTTCAGACTGCTCCGGCAGGAGCGGTTCGATCACCGAGTTCTCACCGAGCACGTCGTCAGAAACGGTGCTCTCCGCAGCCGCCGGCTGCGCGAGCGTGCCGACCAACACCGAAACGACGACCACACCAAGAACCGCATCCCAGAACCGCCGTCGAATCGCCACAAGTCTCCCTCGATCTGCGGACTAGCTGGAGCGACTCTAAACACACCTTCAACGGTCACGCATCACCCCCGAACGGGGGACACGCGAAACGCGGCCTCGAGGTAGTAAAGTCTCCTGCCGAACATCGGTCATTCCAGCGGGGCAGGCGCGGTTTCGGTGGGCGCGAGCGTACCTCAACCTCTCGGTTGCGCCGCGACATCCACTGACCGGTGGATGCCGGAATCGAACGGCCGGGGGCTGCCGCGCCGGCCGCGCCGACGGCAGGCTCGAAACATGGACATCGACATGACGCAGACGGATGCCGCGGTGCGGATCCGCGGGCTCCGAAAGACCTACGGCGGGGTGACCGCCGTCGACGACCTCGATCTCGACATCGCCCGCGGCGAGACGTTCGCCCTGCTCGGCCCGAACGGCGCCGGCAAGTCGACCACGGTCGAGATCCTCGAGGGCTACCGGCTTCGCACCTCGGGCGAGGTGAGCGTGCTCGGGGTCGACCCGGCGCGCGGCGGCCTCGACTGGAAGGCGCGCATCGGCATCGTGCTGCAGTCGACCGGCGAGACCGGGCTGCTCACCGTCACCGAGATGCTGCGGCACTTCGCCTCGCTCTACCCGAACCCGCGCGACGTCGACGAGGTCATCGCCGCCGTCGGCCTCGAGGCGAAGGCGAAGACCCGCATCGCGAAGCTCTCGGGCGGCCAGCAGCGCCGCGTCGACGTCGCGCTCGGCATCGTCGGCCGGCCCGAACTGCTCTTCCTCGACGAACCGACGACGGGCTTCGACCCCGAGGCGCGGCGGCAGTTCTGGGAGCTCATCCGCTCGCTCAAGTCCGACGGCACCACGATCGTGCTCACCACGCATTACCTCGACGAGGCGGCGCAACTGGCCGATCGCGCCGGGGTCATCGCCGGCGGGCGGCTCCTCGCACTCGGCGCCATCGACGAGATCGGCGGGGCGGAGGCGCGCGTGCCGCTCGTGCGCTGGCGGGATGCCGCGGGCACCACGCACGAGCTTCGCACCGACGAGCCGGGGCACCACGTGGCATCCGTCGTCGCCGGATTCGGACGCGAGCCCGACGGGCTCGAGGTGATCCGGCCGACGCTGGAAGACATCTACCTGGGGCTCGTGGCGGGCGCTTCGACAGGCTCAGCGACCGATGCAGACTCAGCGACCGATGCAGACTCAGCGACCGAGACAGGCTCAGCGACCGAGACAGAGGAGGCCCTCGCATGAGCACCAACCTGATGACCCAGGGCGCGTCGCGCATCGGCGTCGAGACCACGATGTACTTCCGCTCGTACGACACGCTGTTCTTCACCTTCGCCTTCCCCTTCGTGATGCTCGCGATCTTCACCGCGGCGTTCAGCTCGGCGGGCGAGATCGGCCCTCCGGGAGCGCAGATCTCGATCGGCGCGTCGTACCTGCCGGGCATGATCGCCGCCGGGATCCTGCTCTCGGGCGTGCAGAACCTCGCGGTCGACATCGCGCTGGAGAAGTCGAACGGCACCCTCAAGCGCCTCGGCGGCACCCCGCTCTCGCCCGTCGGCTACTTCCTCGGCAAGATCGGTCAGGTCTTCGTGACCGGCACGCTGCAGGCGGCACTGCTCATCATCGCCGGCGCGCTCCTGCTCGGCATCGAGCTGCCCACCGACCCGGCCAAGTGGTTCACCTTCGCGTGGGTGTTCGTGCTCGGCCTCACGACCTGCGCCCTGCTCGGCATCGCCCTCTCGGCGCTGCCCCGCACCGGCAAGAGCGCGAGCGCCGTGGTCATCCCCGTCGTGCTCCTGCTGCAGTTCATCTCGGGCGTCTACCTGCAGTGGAACATGCTGCCGACCTGGCTGCAGGACTTCGCGAGCCTGTTCCCCCTCAAGTGGATCGCGCAGGGCATGCGCTCGGTGTTCCTGCCCGAGGAGTGGGAGACGCTCGAGCAGCACGGCTCGTGGAACCTGCCGGGCGTCGCGATCGCGCTCGGCATCTGGCTCGTCGTCGGCTTCGTGCTGACGCGCGTCACCTTCCGCTGGATCCGGCGCGACGCCTAGCGTGCGTGCCAGACTCGCAACATGCTGAACAGACGATGGTGGGATGTCGCGGCGCTCGCCGTGGCATCCATCCTCGTGCTCTTCACCCTGTTCGACCCGCCGCCGTACGGGGTGAACGACTGGGGCGTCTGGGCGACGACCGGCGCGTTCCTCGTCTTCTACTTCGCCTACGGCAGGGCTCATCTCGGCAACGAGCGGATGGCGCCCTACCTCGTGATCTCGATCGGGTTCGCCGTGATCGTCGGCGTCGGCGCCTCGTTCGAACCCTCCTACGCGATCGTGCAGGTGTTCGTCTACCCGTTCATCTGGACGACCTCGCCGTCGACCCGCAGCGCGATCATGGCGAACGTGCTCATCGGCGTCGCACTCACGGCGGGCTATGCCGTGAACCTCGGCCCCGGCGGTCTCGCCACGGGGCTCATCAGCGCCGCGATCTCGGTCGGCTTCAGCATCGCGCTCGGGCTCTGGATCACCCGCATCGCCGTCTACGGTGACGAGCGCGGCCGACTGCTCGAGGAGCTGCAGGCCGCGCAGGGCCAGCTCGCCGCGATGCACCGCGATGCGGGCGTCGTCGAAGAGCGGGGGCGGCTCGCGCGCGAGATCCACGACACGATCGCGCAGAGCCTGACCGGTCTCGTCATGGTGGCGCAGCGCACGGGCAGTCGGCTCGACGGGGTCGAAGGCGGCGCCGCGGCATCCGCTCGGGCCGATGTCGAGCTCATCGAGCAGATGGCGCGCGAGGCGCTCACCGAGGCGCGCGGTCTCGTCGCCTCGCTCGCCCCGGTCGAGCCGGGCGCGGGGCTCGGCGACGCACTCGCGCGGCTCGCGGCCACGTTCGAACGCGAGACCGGCGTCGTCGTGACGGTGTCGGCGAGCGCGACCGGTCTCAGTCGCGAACACGAGGTCGTGCTGCTGCGCTCGGCGCAGGAAGGCCTCGCGAACGTGCGCAAGCACGCGAACGCCCGGCACGCGGCGGTGACCGTCGAGACCATCGGCGACGAAGTCGTGCTCACCGTCGACGACGACGGCGTCGGCCCCGGCGCGGCCTCGCCGGGCGCCTCGGGCTTCGGGCTCGCGGGCATCCGCGATCGCACCGCGCTCGTCGGCGGCTCGTTCTCGATCGGGCCCGGTGAGGGCGGCGGCACGCTATTGCGGGTCGGCATCCCCCGAGCGGATGCCGCGGCGCCCGGTCTCGATACGCTCGCTTCGCTCGCTACTCGACCACCGAACGACGACGGAGGACGCGTATCGAGACCCGCAGCCGAGGAGACCGCATGAGCATCCGCATCGTCGTGGCCGACGACCACCCGATCGTGCGCGCCGGCATCGTGGGCCTCCTCGAGGGCGAGCCCGGCCTCGAGGTCGTCGGCGAGGCCGCCGACGGCGCAGCAGCGGTGTCGGTCGCAGCATCCGAACGCCCTGATCTCGTGCTCATGGACCTGCGGATGCCGCAGCTCGACGGCGCCGCGGCGACCGCACGCATCCTCGCCGAGGTGCCCGGCACGCGCGTGCTCGTGCTGACGACGTACGAGACCGACGACCACATCCTCGCCGCGATCGAGGCGGGTGCGAGCGGCTACCTGCTGAAGGCGGCGCCGCAGGCCGAGATCGTCGCGGGCATCCGCGCCGTCGCCGCCGGCGAGACGGTGCTCGCACCGTCGATCGCGGCGAAGCTCGTATCGAGGGTGCGCGCCGACGCAGTCGCCGCCGCGGCTGATACCGCGCCGTCGCTCTCACCGCGCGAACTCGAGGTGCTTCGGCTCGTGGCCGACGGGCGCTCGAACCCCGAGATCGCTCGCGCCCTCTTCATCGGCGAGGCGACCGTGAAGACGCACCTGCTGCACGTGTTCGAGAAGCTCGAGGTGAGTGACCGCACGCGCGCGGTGACCCGGGCCATGGAGCTCGGGCTCATCTAGATCCGGGCCCGTCGAGATCCGGGCCCGTCGAGATCCAGCTCGGGCACAGCGCCCGCGCCCTACGCTGGAGGTGGCATCCGCTCGCGTCGTGGCAACGATGGGCCGGCCCGTGGTCGGCGCGTGCAGATTGCCGTGAGAGGCACGCATGAACCCGTACGAACACCGACCGTGGCTCGACCACTACGCCGACGGGGTGCCGCCGGAGATCGCGGAACCGAGCCAGACCCTCGTCGACATGATCGACGACGCGGTGCGCCGGTTCAAGCGGCAGACGGCGCTCGAGTTCTTCGGAGCGGAGACGAGCTATCGCGAGCTCGGCGAGCAGATCGCCTCCGCCGCCGAGGGGCTGCGCCGGCTCGGCGTCGTCGCGGGCGACCGGGTCGCGCTCGTGCTGCCGAACTGCCCGCAGCACGTCGCCGCGTTCTACGCGGTGCTGCGTCTCGGCGCGATCGTGGTCGAGCACAATCCGCTCTACACGCCGCCCGAGCTGCGGCACCAGTTCGAAGACCACGGCGCGCGCGTGGCGATCGTCTGGAACAGCGTGGCCGACACGGTCGCCGAGTTCCCCAGCGACATCCGGCCCGCCCACATCGTCGCCGTCGACCTGACGAAGGCCCTGCCGTTCGGCAAGCGGATGGCGCTGCGCCTGCCGATCCCGAAGGCACGGCGCTCCCGCGCCGCCCTGACCACGAAACCTCGCGCGCGCGGGCTCGTGGAGTGGGAGCGACTCACCTCGCGGCGGGCCCTCGCCAAGCGGCATCCGCGCCCGTCGCTCGACGACACGGCCGTGCTGCAGTACACGAGCGGCACCACCGGCACGCCGAAGGGCGCCGTGCTCAGCCACCGCAACCTCCGCGCGAATGCGATGCAGGGCCGCGCCTGGGTGCCCGGCCTCGCCGAGGGCGAAGAGGTCTTCTACGGGGTGCTGCCCCTCTTCCACGCCTACGGCATGACGCTCTGCCTCACCTTCGCAATGTCGATCGGTGCTCGGCTCGTGCTGTTCCCGAAGTTCGACACGGGCCTCGTGCTCGACGCCGCGCGCCACTCGCCGCCGACGTTCCTGCCCGCAGTGCCGCCGATCTACGATCAGCTCGTGCGCGCAGCCGCACGTCATCCGAAGGCCCTCGAGCGCATCCGCTTCGCGATCTCGGGCGCGATGAGCCTGCCCATCGCGACGGTCGACCGCTGGGAGAGCGCCACCGGCGGGCTCCTCGTCGAGGGCTACGGCATGACCGAGTCCTCGCCGATCTCGGTCGGCAACCCGATGGGTCCGACCCGGCGGCCGGGCACCGTCGGCGTACCGTTCCCGAGCACCGAGATCCGCGTCGTCGACCCCGACGACCCCGACATCGACCGTCCGGCGGGCGAGGCCGGCGAACTGCTCGTGCGAGGGCCGCAGGTCTTCCAGGGCTACTGGCGACGACCGGCCGAGACGGCCGAGACGCTGCTCCCCGGCGGGTGGCTCCGCACCGGCGACATCGTGCGCGTCTCCGACGACGGGTTCGTCACGATCGTCGATCGCGTCAAGGAGCTCATCATCACGGGAGGGTTCAACGTCTCGCCGTCGGAGGTCGAGGCGGCACTGCTCGCCCACCCCGACGTGCGCGGCGCGGCGGTCGTCGGGTTGCCGCGCTCTTCGGGCGGTGAAGCCGTGGCCGCAGGCGTGGAGCTCCGCCAGGGCGCCGTCTTCGACGAGACAGCCCTTCGCGACTTCTGCCGCGCGAGCCTCACGCCCTACAAGGTGCCGCGTCGCATCGAGCTCTTCGACGAGCTGCCGCGCTCGCTCATCGGCAAAGTGCTGCGGCGTGCGGTGCGAGACGAGCTGCTCAGAGCAGACGCCGCGCGTTCGCCCACGCCGTGAGCTCGTGGCGGCTCGAGAGCTGCAGTTTCCGCAGCACCGCCGAGACGTGCGTCTCGACGGTCTTCGTCGAGATGAAGAGCTCGGCCGCGACCTCTTTGTAGGCGTAGCCGCGGGCGATCAGCCGCATGACCTCCTGCTCGCGAGCCGAGAGGCGGTCGAGTTCGTCGCTCGCCGACGCCGTCTCGCCCACGGGCGCACCGAACGCGTCGAGCACGAACCCGGCGAGCTTCGGCGAGAACACGGCGTCGCCGCCCGCGACAGCGGCGACGGCCCGGCTCACGTCGGCCCCCGATGAACCTTTCGTGATGTACCCGCGAGCCCCCGCGCGGATGACGCCGACGACGTCTTCGGCCTTGTCCGACACCGAGAGCGCGAGGAAGCGGGTCGAGGGCACGGCGGCCGCGGCACGCCGGATCACCTCGGCACCGCCGCTCGAACCCGCCGGCACCCCGGCCCCGGGCAAGTGCACGTCGAGGAGGACGACGTCGGGCGCGGCATCCACCACCACTGCGACGGCCGACTCGACATCGTGCGCCTCGCCGACGACCTCGATGGTGTCGTCGAGGTCGGCCTTCAGGCCCGACCGGAAGATCGAGTGATCGTCGACGACCACGACGCGCACGCGCTCAGCCACGATTGCCCTCCACCCATTCGGCGGCCGGGAACCGCAAGCGCACCTCGGTGCCGACACCGCCCGCGCCGACCCCGGCCCTGACCTCGCCCGAACCGCCGGCGCGCCGCATGCGGCCGATGATCGACTCGCGCACGCCGAGCCGGTCGCCGGGCACATCGGCGAGCGCGAAGCCCGGGCCGCGGTCGCGCACGAACACCTCGACGGCCTCGGGCGTCGACTCCACGTACACCGACACCTCGCCGCCCGCGTGCCGCGCGGCGTTCAGCATCGCCTCGCGGGCCGCCGCCGCCATCTCGCCGCTCGCGCGTTCGCGCGACTCCCCCACGACCACGACGTCGACCGTGACCGGGTAGTCGATCTCGAGGGCGGCCGCGAAATCGCGCAGGTCGGTGCCGAGATCGCTGTCGGCGGCGGTGTCGCCGGCGAAGAGCCAGTCGCGCAGCTCGCGCTCTTGCGCCCGGGCGATGCGCGCGACCTCGCTCGTCGCCCCCGCGCGGTTCTGGATGAGTGCGAGGGTCTGCAGCACCGAGTCGTGCAGGTGCGCTGCAATCTCGCTGCGCTGCTCTTCGCGGATGCGTTTCGTGCGCTCGGCGGTGAGGTCGCGCCACGCCGTCACGAGCGTCGGCACGTAGACGAGTGCGATGCCGCCGACCGCGGCGAGCGCGGCGACGAACGTCGGCACGGGGTACCACGCGGCCGTCGGGCCGAGCACGAGCGATGCCGCGGTCACGGCGAGCAGCACGGTCGCGACGATGCGGATCGTGAGCTCGTGCCGCGGGCCTCGCTCGGGATCGGGGCGGTCGATGAAGCTCGCCCACGCGCCGGAGGCCACGGCGAGCGCGACCCCGGCGAACACGGCGAAGAGCCACCACGCGAGATCGTCACTTCCGCCGTCGAGGCTGTCGAGGCTGTCGAGGCTGTCGAGGCTGTCGACCGCCACGAGGGGGCCCACCGCGGCCGCCGTGACCAGCGACACGGCCGACGCGACGACGAGCAGCCACGCGACCGGCGCCCGGCGGGTCGGGCGCTCATCGCCCGGCGCCCACGACGTGAACACCCAGAGCCAGAGGTAGAGCAGCAGCCCGGCGCCGCTCGCGAGACTCGTCACGACGAACGCGGCCCGCACGACCCAGACCGGCCAGCCGAGGTGGGCGGCGAGGCCCGCCGAGACTCCGGTGGCGACGCAGGCACGCGGGCGCGTGAGGCGGGCATCGGCGTCGCCGGCGTCGGGCGCGGGCGCCGCGGCATCCGTCGCCCGTGCCGCGCTCGTCTCCATGCCTGCAATCCAAGCAGACCGCGCGGCCGCGGCCCCCGCCCCGGCCGCCTCACTCAGGGTCGAATCAGGGATTCACCCCATGGCGGGCCATGCGCGGCCCCTGCCAGCATCGAGGCATGGAGACGAACCCGACCGCCCCAGAGGCTGGCCCAGTGCAGGACGACGCGAAGGGGGACTCCGCGGCGCCCGGCCCGCACGCCGACGGGGCGACCGGCTCGACTCCATCCTCCGGTGACCCCGGCGCGGCGACACCCGCGCCGGGCACCGGCACCGGCACGGGCGGCCCCACCGGCACCGGCGGCCAGGGCACCGGCTTCTACGACTGGCTGCGCCGTCTCGGCGTGCCGCGTCGCGCCGGCTGGCTCGGCGGCGTCTGCGCCGGGGTCGCCGCCCGCCTCGGCATCGACCCGATCATCGTGCGCGGCATCGTCGTGGTCGTCGCGGTGCTCGGGGCCCCGTTCGTGCTGCTCTACGCGATCGCGTGGGTACTGCTGCCCGACCTCGACGGCGAGATCCACTTCGAGCGGCTGATGCGCGGCATCGTCGATCCGGCGATCGTCGGCATCGCGGTGATGGGCGTCATCGGGTTCATCCCGCTCGTGCAGGGCGGATGGCTCGGCTGGCGCTGGTGGCCCGACTGGCCGACGATCAGCGACCCGATCTTCGGGTTCAACCTCGGCGTGCCGCTTCGGGTGCTGTGGGTGCTCATCCTCGTCGGCGGTGTCATCGCGCTCGTCGTCTGGCTCGCCCGGCGCTCCTCCCAGAACTCCCCGGACGGCGGCGGCGCGCGAATGGCTTCCGCGGCCCCCGCCGCCGCTCCGGGGTCTCCGTCGGCGTCATCGTCGGCATCGCCGTCGACACCGGCCGTCGCGTTCAGCGCGGCGCCGGCACCGTCTGATGAGCCGGATGTCGCGGCCGGCACCCCGACCGCGACGACCGAGCCGCCCGTGCCCGCCGAGGGCGCCGACGCCGCGGCCATCGCCGAGTGGCGCGCCCAGCACGAGGCGTGGCGCATCTCGCACGCCGAGTGGAAGTCGGGTCAGGAGGACGCCGAACGCGCCGCCCGAGCGGAGGCCGCGGCGGAGAACAAGGCGAGGGCCATCGAGCTCACGGCGCAAGCCGACGCCGCACGTGCCGCCCGCCGCGCCAGCCGCCCTCGTGCGAGCGCAGCATTCGTGTTCACCGTGCTCGGCCTCGCGCTCGTCGCCGGCGCCGCGGCGGCGATCTGGGCGCTCAAGGCCCCGAGCACGGCTGGGTTCGCGATCCCCATCGCCGTCGCCGCAACGACGCTGCTGCTCTCGATCGGCATGGTGATCGCAGCGCTCCGGAGGCGTCGCAGCGGCGCCCTCGCCTTCTTCACGATGCTCTCGGCGTTCGCGATGGCGGTGGCCGTGCTCGTGGCCTCGCTCGTGCCGCAGGGCGTGCTGACCCCGCCCTCGTACAACGTCTCGCTCGACCGCTCCCAGCGTCTCGTGCAGCCCTTCGGCGACGCGTACATCCAGGCGACGCCGTGGTTCCGTGACATCGCACCGGTCATCGAACTCACCCAGGGCAACGGCGACACCTGGATCATGATCGAGGCCGACACCGAGATCGTGCTCGACGCGAGCGAGGCCGGCGAGATCGAGATCATCACGCTGTCGGCCGACTACTCGTCGAGCAGCATGGCCACGATCGGCGGCCTCGACCGCAGCGCACTGCTCATCGGCGGCGAGAGCGTGCGAGAGTACCGCGAAGCAGACGAGCCCGTCGACGCGAAGATCGTGCTCGAGCAGGGCTCCGGCATGGTGCACATCCAGATCCACGAGGGAGAATGACCATGGACACGAGCAACCAGGGTGCCGGCCGGCCCGCGAACCCGACGGATGCCGCGGTCACCGCGATCCTCGACGACTGGAGCACGCCCGTGGCGGGCGACGACGCGAGCCGACCGCGCGACCCGAGCGATACGGGAGACGCCGCCCCCGTCGCCCCGGCGCCGGACGCGCAACCGACCATCCGGTGGGGCGCGCTCGTCTGGGCCCTGCTCTTCGGGGCGACCGCCGCGACCACCCTCTGGGTGCTCGTCTCGCCCGTGCGCCGCGATCTGGTCGGCGACTGGCTGATCGCACTGAACCCGCTCACCGCGGCCCTCACGACCGTCATCGTCGTGGGCGTCGTCGTCGCCCTCTTCGGCATCGTCGGCCTCATCCGCCGCGGAGAACGCGCACGCCGCTGACGCTGACGCTGAGGCGTCCGGCGGCCCCATCCAATCGCCCGAGACGACAGTTGTTGTCGCCTGTTCGACTGACAGGCGACAACAACTGTCGTTTCGCCGTGAGGTGGAGCGCGGAGCGCGGAGCGCGGAG